>URBA01000055.1 GCA_900545905.1 uncultured Collinsella sp. | reverse complement strand
GGGCTCGGAGATGTGTATAAGAGACAGGGGTATCGGTACCTCTTCTGGGGATACTCGTGCCGTCGACGCTGCCCAGCAGGCCATCTCCAGCCCGCTGCTCGAGAGCTCCATCGATGGCGCCACGCGCGTGCTGCTCTCCATCGCCGGTTCCAAGGACCTGGGCATCCAGGAGATCAGCGACGCCGCCGACGTTGTCGCCAACGCCGTCGACCCCGAGGCCAACATCATCTTCGGTACCGTTGTCGACGAGTCCCTGGGCGATCAGGTGCGTATCACCGTCATCGCTACGGGCTTCTCCGACTCCAACGTCAACCGTCAGGATGAGCTCTTTGCTGCTCAGCAGTCTCAGAGCAAGGCCGCTGCCTCCGCTGAGCCGCAGCGCACCGCTCCGGCTGCCAGCCCGGCTCAGGCCGCTCCGACCCGCAACGTCGGTGGTACCGAGCTGCCTAACTTTGGCAACGACCAGTTCGAGCTTCCCGACTTCCTGAAGCGCGGTAGCTTCTAGTTCGTTTTTCTCAACGACCTGCACGGGGTGTGTCCATTTGGATGCACCCCGTTTTGTTTCTCGTTTGTAAACGAAAGCCTCCAATCTCCTTACGTTCCCTTTACGTTTGGTCCCTACCGCTGCGGGTATCCTTTTAAGGAAGTATGACAGCCGTATAAACGCGGGCTGTAGCGGCGATGCCGCGGTACTTGTGTTATTAGGAGGCTTTAGTATGGCAGCACGTGCGGACAAAGTTTCGCGTGTCGACCATGATGGAGTTACGTTGGTGGAGGGCGCGACATCCGATGTCCGCTTTGCCTTTACCGAGCGCACCGGTGGTGTTTCCGAAGATGCGTACTCCTCGCTCAACCTGGGCTCGCATGTAGGCGATGACCCCTTTGCAGTTCAAGAAAATCGTCGTCGAGCGCTCGAAGCTATGGGCGCCACTGAGTGCGAGCATAATCTGCTCGTGCCCAATCAGGTACATGGTGACCATATCGTTACGGTGACTTCGAACGGCGCCGACGATCTTGAGGCTGTTCGCGAGCAGATTGCCGAGGGCTGCGATGCCATCGTCTGTACGGCCCATGACGTGCCCGTGCTGCTCTGCTTTGCCGACTGCGTTCCCGTGGTGCTGGTGGCCCCCGGCGGATTTGCCGTGGTGCACTCCGGTTGGAAGGGCACGATTGCACGTATTTCCGCCAAGGCGTGCCAGGCGCTTTGCGATGCTGCCGGCTGCGATGCGAGCGACGTTTCCGCCTATATCGGCCCCCATATCTTGGGTGACGAATATGAGGTATCCCAGGAACTCATGGATCGCTTTGCCGCCGAGTTCTCGTGCATCGATGCGAGCACCTCTCGCATGCTCAATCTTTCCGCTGCCATTTGCGAGGCGCTGGTAGATGTCGGTGTCGACGCGGATAATATCGTGAATACCCAGCTTTCGACCGTGCGTCAGAACGACCGCTTTTATTCCTACCGTAACGAGGACGGCACCTGTGGGCGCCATGCCGCGATCGGCGTGATGCTATGAGAAAGATCGTATCGGTCCTGAGCGCCGCTGTGCTTACGCTTACGCTGTGCGCCTGTTCTTCGGGATCTTCTACCTCTTCCATTACCGTGGCCGGCTCCACGACCTGCCTTCCTATCGCCGAGATTGCGGCAGAGGGCTTTAAGGAGGAGACCGGCATCGACGTGCTCGTTTCCGGTTTGGGCTCTTCCGCTGGCATCGAAGCCGTCAGCGCTGGCACGGCCGATATCGCCAGCTCCTCCCGTGGACTCAATGCCGACGAACGGGATCTGGGCCTGACTCCCATCGTCATTGCCCACGACGGTATCGCGGTCATCGTGAACGAAGACAACCCCGTCGATAACCTCTCGACCGAGCAGCTCCGCGATATCTATGCCGGCAAGATCACCAACTGGAAAGAAGTCGGTGGCGAGGACCTGAGGATTCAGGTCATCAACCGAGACGAGGCGTCCGGTACGCGCGAGGCCTTCCGTACCATCGTGATGGACGGCACGCCGTTCGATCGCCGTTCGGCTGTTCTTTCGGGTACGGGCCAGGTACGCGATGTCGTGTCCCGCTCGCGTGGCGCTATTGGCTACATCTCGCTGGGTTTTGTCGAGAGTCTCAACGCCAAGACCTCGGTCAAGGCCGTCTCGGTCAATCATGTTGAGGCGTCCGAGAAGACGGTCGCGAGCGGCGGCTATCCCATCTCGCGCGACCTTTACTTCTTTGTGAAGGGTGCGCCTTCGCAGCAGGCGCAGGATTACATCGACTACGTGACGTCCGAAAAGATGGACAAGCAGATTCGCGAGGCGGGCTTTATTCCCGTCACCAACGACGAGAAGGGGAGTGAGTAGCATGGAAGCACAGGAAAACTCCCAGACTGAGCAGAATGCTCAGGCACCCAAGAAGCGCGAGCTGGCGCTCGTATCGCGCAGTACCTATATCAAGGAGAAGGCGCTGCAGTGGATCTTCTTTGCCTGCGCGTTTTTGGCGGTCGTTACCGTCATCCTGATTTTTGTCTTTACCACGTACTCGGCGCTGCCCGTCTTTACCGACATCGGTCTGGCGGACTTCTTTAGCTTTACGTGGGCGCCCTCTGAGGGTCACTACGGCATCGTGTCGCTGCTTGCCGGCTCGGGTCTGGTGACCGTCGGTGCGCTCGCCATGGGCGTGCCGCTAGGTGTGGGCACGGCCGTGTACCTGGTCGAGATCGCCGGCAAGCGCGTGCGCAAGCTCATCAGCCCCGCCGTTGACCTGCTGGCGGGCATACCCTCCATCATCTACGGCTTCTTTGGCATGATCATCATCCGCCCGTTTATCGCACAACTGACCGGCGGCCTTGGTTTTGGTGCGCTGACGGCGTGGTTTGTGCTCGCCATCATGATCGTCCCTACCATCACCACGCTCACCATCGATGCTCTCAATTCCATTCCCATGGGCATTCGCGAGGCATCGTATGCCATGGGCGCCACAAAGTGGCAGACCATCTATAAGGTCGTGCTACCTGCCGCGAAGCTGGGTATCGTTGATGCCATCGTGCTGGGTATGGGCCGTGCCATCGGCGAGACCATGGCCGTGCTCATGGTCGTGGGTAACGCCCCGGTTATTCCCGACAGCATTGCGAGCCCCATCTCGACGCTCACGAGCCAGATTGCGCTCGACATGAGCTATTCCTCGGGTCTGCATCGCTCGGCGCTGTTCGGCATGGGCGTGGTCCTGTTTATCATTTCCGCCACGCTGGTGGGCGTCGTCCGTCTGGTTTCCAAGAAGAAGAGGGGGTAGGCTATGTCCGATTCCGTTGACACGACGGTCGATACGACCTCGTCGCGCGAGCGCATCAAGCGTGCCCTTTCCCACGGCAAGAAGGGCCGCATCAACAAGGACCTGTCCAACAAGATCATGCTTGGCGTGTTTCGTGCCGCTGCCTACATCACCACGCTGGTGCTGGTCGCTATCATCGCCTACGTGGTCATCAACGGCCTGCCACACATCTCGCTCGACTTTATCTTCGGTTGGCCCCAGGGCGTCAACGCCGAGGGCGGAATTTGGCCCACGATCGTCTCGACCGTCTATGTGACGGCGCTCGCCATGCTTATCTGCACGCCGATCGCTGTGCTGGCAGCCGTCTATCTGGCCGAGTACGCCAAGCAGGGCAAGATCGTCGAGCTCATTCGCTACGCTGCTGACGCTTTGGCCTCGGTGCCCTCCATCGTTATGGGCCTGTTTGGCTACGCCTTGTTTGTCGAGGCTATGGGCCTGGGCCTTTCGATGGTCTCGGCCGCTCTGGCGCTCGCGCTCTTGATGCTTCCCATCGTCATGCGCACCACCGAAGAAGCCATTCGCGCCGTTCCGCGCTATATCCGTTGGGGCGCGTATGGCCTGGGCGCCACCAAGTGGCAGGTTGTCTCCAAGATCGTGCTTCCTTCTGCCTTTGGCCGTATTGCCACGGGCATTGTCCTTGCCATCGGCCGTGCCATTGGCGAGACCGCCGTGGTGCTCTACACCATGGGCCAGGCCATCAATCTACCTATTTCGCCGCTCGATTCCGGTCGTCCCATGACCGTTCACCTGTACCTGCTTGCCAACGACGGCATCAACATGAACGCAGCCTACGGCACTGCGCTCTTGCTGATGGTGATCATTTTGGCCTTCAACCTGTTTGCGCGCTTCCTGTCGCGTAAGCGTCGCTAGTTAAGGAGTCCCATGTCCGTTTATCAGTCCGCTCCCGCGTTGGAGCAAGCGGCCATTACGGCCAAGGATTTCAACTTTTGGTACGGTGACTTTCATGCGCTGACGGGGCTCGACCTCAACATCGCCAAAAACGCCATCACCTCCTTCATTGGCCCTTCGGGCTGCGGCAAGTCGACGTTTTTGCGCTGCATCAACCGCATGAATGACCTGATCGAGGGTACGCGCGTCGAGGGCACCATGACGCTCGACGGCAACGATATCTATGCCGAGGGTGTCGACCCGGTCGACCTCCGTCGCCGCGTGGGCATGATCTTTCAGCAGCCCAATCCGTTTCCCAAATCCATCTACGAGAATGTCGCCTTTGGCCCTCGTCTGCAGGGCGTGACTAGCAAAAGCGACCTCGATGACATCGTGGAAGAATCGCTCAAGCGCGCCAACCTCTGGAAAGAGGTATCCAATCAGCTCAACAAGGATGGTTTGGCGCTCTCGGGCGGTCAGCAGCAGCGTCTGTGCATCGCGCGCGTGCTTGCGGTGCAACCCGATGTCCTTCTGATGGACGAGCCCTGCTCCGCCATCGACCCCACGTCCGTCTCTAAGGTCGAGGATTTGATGGCCGAGCTGGCGCCCGAGATGACGATCATCATCGTCACGCATTCAATGCAGCAGGCAGCTCGTATCAGCGACTACACCGCATTCTTCTTGCAGGAAGTTGCCGGCGAGCCCGCTACGCTCATCGAGTATGGTCAAACCGACGCGATCTTCACCAGCCCGGTGGACTCGCGGACGGAAGACTATATCACCGGCCGCTTTGGCTGATCGGTGCGACTAGTCCCAAGCCGATCGGACCTGGTCCGGTGCGTATTCACTGTGCGGGCTGCATGACCGCACCCAACTGATTGGAGTGAACCATGCGCAAACTGTTTTCCCGTCAGCTCGTCGAGGCCCGTCACGAGATGCTGAGCATCTATGAGGCCGTCGATCTGGCTCTCCACGATGCCGTGAAGGCCTATGTGACCGACGACCGCAAGCTCGCCACCAAGACCAAGAAACGTACGCTTTCGATTGACGCGCGCTGCGCCAACCTGGAGGCCGTCTGCTACAACCTGATTGCCACGCAGTCACCGGTCGCCTCCGACTTCCGCTTGCTGCAGACGATCATCTACGTCGACTTTAACCTGCAGCGCATGACCGATAAGGTCCGTCAGATCTGCCGTGCCACGCGTCATATGATCAAGGCCGACATCTCGCTGCCCCAGGAGCTCGTCGGTACGGTTGAGGCCGAGGCCGAAGCTGTTTACCAGGTGCTGGGCTCTTCGCTTTCTGCGCTCGTCACCAATGACATGTCCATCATCTGCAACCTGGCCGTCGAGGACGAGCCAGTGCACGCCGCCTACGAGAAGTTCTTCCGCACCTTTAACCGTATGGATACAGGCGACTTTATGGACGACGACAGCAACTATGACGACCTGCGCCGCGCCATCATGGTTTCGCGCTACCTCGATCGCATCGCTTCCATTTCCATCGATGCCGCTTGCCGTCTGACCTTCCTGTTGACTGGTCAGCGTATGAACGCCGGCGATATCGCCCGTGTGGACGAGGACGAGCTCGAGAGCATGCGCGTGCCTTCGGGCGAGGGTGTTATCATGAGGCCCGCCGTCGACGCGCGCTACGTTGCCAAGGTGCCCGCCAACGAGGTCAGCGAGGGTCTTCGCTACCTGCTCGATCATCTTGAGGACGAGGACGATGGCGAGGACGACGAGGAGTAAGTAGCCCCGTTCGTCGAAAGATTGTAAATACCTAAGTGAGCGCGGCCTTGCACATGCGGGGCCGCGCTCTTGCGTTAGCATGGGACTACTTGTTTGGCTGTCAGCGGAGGCGATTGGCAATGGATAACTATTTGGACTTGATGCGCGCTCGCCGCGAGCAGATTCTGGAACGTTTTTATGCGGCGCTCGATCGCGCGGGCCGCCCCCACGACGCCGCGCGCCTCATTGCCGTGTCCAAGACCGTTGGTATCGATGAGACTGTTGCTGCCATCCAGGCGGGGTATCGCCATTTTGCCGAGAACCGCCCGCAGGAGCTGGTTCGCAAGCTCACGGGTCTGGCGGAGCATCCGGAGCTGCCCGAGGTGCGCTTCGATATGATCGGCAACCTGCAGACCAATAAGATCAATGCGGTGCTGGGCTCAGCCGAGCTGATTCACTCGGTGGGTTCGCTGCATCTGGCACAGGCGATCTCGAGCCGTGCTGTCCGCAAGATTGAGGCAGGCGAGCTCGCCGGCCCCCAGCGTGTGCTCATTGAGGTCAATGTGAGTGGTGAGGAGTCGAAGGGAGGCTTTTCGCCCGATGAGATTCGCGCCGCCGCGGGTGAGCTTGCGGAACTTGAGGGAATTTGCGTACAGGGGCTTATGACTATGGCGCCCCGGGGGAATAAGGATGTGGCACGCCGCACCTTTGCGGGGCTTCGTGAGCTGAGGGATGAGCTGGAGGCGGCGCATCCCGATTTGAACCTGCCTGAGCTTTCCTGCGGCATGAGCGAGGACTTTGAGCCCGCCCTTGAGGAGGGCTCTACGCTCGTTCGCCTGGGCAGGGTAGTATTTAGCCCGGAGTTTGCAGTAAAATAAGGCTCTGAAGTGCGCACTGATTATCGGGGCGCCTGCACTAAACCGCGAGAGGACACAACCATGGGCTTCCTTGACGAGATTAAAAATAAGATGCACCTGGGCGGCCAGCAGGGTTACGACCAGGGTTATGGCCAGGACGACGACTACGGCTACGATGACGGCTATGACGATAGTTATCAGGGCAACGGCTACGGCGGTGCTTCGGGTGAGGGCTTCTACACCCAAGACGAGCCGAGCAACGGCCTGCTTGGTCAGACGCGCCGCGGTGAAGCTGAGTCGGTTGCCGTGTATACGCGCTCCGGTCAGCTGGTCGGCGATGACTCTCGCCATGCCACAACGTATAACCCGCCTTCGCGCTCGCAGGACAGTGTTGCGAGCGGTTATCGTCCTGGTGCCTATGACACGCCGTCTAGCTACGCCGAGAACACCCGCGCCCGTGCCGCCGCTGCGCCCGCGCCTGCACCGAGCGATGCCTCGGCCTATGCGAGCAATATCATCAACGCCACGCCGCAGCTGCCGGCCTATGTCCTGCGCCCCGAGAGCTATGACGACGTGGAGACCGTGGTGCGCCGCGTTCGCACCAAGCAGCCTGTCGCACTGATTTTTGTGGGCGTACGCACCGAAGTTGCCAAGCGCGTCTTGGACTTCTCTTACGGCTTTGCCTGCGGTCTGGGTGCCACGGTCAAGGAGGTGGGCGACCGCGTGTTCATGGTGCTGCCCGCCGGCTGCGAGGTCAAAGATTCCGATCTCAAGAAGCTTCGTGCCGACGGCTACCTTAAGTAAAGACAAGACGAGGAGATTCCCATCAACATCTACACTATCGTCCAGCTGGTCAACACGCTGTTCAACTTCTATTCCACGCTCATTGTCGTCTACTGCTTTATGACGTGGATTCCCATGAAGCAGGGTGGTTTGCTTCAGGATATTGCTGCGGTGCTCGATAGCGTGTGCGGTCCGTGGCTCAACCTGTTCCGTCGTTTCATCCCGCCGATGGGCGGTATCGATTTTTCGCCGGTCGTTGCGATTATTGCGTTGCAGTTGGTGCAGAGGCTGGTTCTGCAGCTTCTTATAGGTATACCTGTCTCTTATACACATCTGACGCTGCCGACGAAGCTAGAAGTGTAGA
>URBA01000054.1 GCA_900545905.1 uncultured Collinsella sp. | reverse complement strand
CAAGGAGGGCGACACCACCAAGGCCCAGACCATCGGCCACGTGATTTGCGGCTCCTATCTTGCCCTGACGGGCGCGGACTTCGCTATCGAAAACGCTGGCGGCATCCGCGGCGGCATCGCGGCGGGCAACGTGACCGCCGGCAACGTCATCGCCATCTCGCCCTACGGCAACACCGTGGAGACCTGGACCATGACCGGCGCGGACTTCCTCGCAGCGCTCGAGCACTCGCTACAAATCAGCGACGATTGCAACGACAGCTACGAGCTTCAGCAGGCTTATGTGGCGGCCGGTCACACCGAGCAGGAGGCGCAAAACAAGTACAAGTGGCGCGATGACTCTGGCAGCGTTCTCTCCTTTGGCGGCATCAACGTGACGACTGATTGGACGCAGCCCGAAGGCAAGCGCATTGTGAGTGCCACACTCACCAAAGACGGCAGCACGTTCGATCCCACCAAGACCTATACCGTCGCCACCAACAACTACATCATTACCAACACGACCGACTTCCCCACCTTCGCAAACGCCACCAAGCACACCGAGTGGGGTACCTGCGAGTCAGCGCTAAGGGCGCTGATCGGGCAGAACGGCTGGGAGAGCAAGATGGCCGGGCTCGCCGGCACCATCGGCTTCGGCTCCGCAGCCGTGGACCCCACGCCCTCACCGGCCCCGACGCCTAAGCCCTCGTCTAAGACGGACACGGCGACCACGAAGGTCATCACCAAGAAGACGACCGGTAAGCTCGCCGCAACGGGAGACCGCACGCTGGCAGTAGTTGGCGCGTGCCTTATCGGCGGCATCATCGTCATCATGCTCGGCATTATCTGGAAGCGTCGACGCTAAGCTACACCGCCGGGCCTTACAGCCCCGCCGCGTAAACCTTATATCGAGCACAGAAGCCCGTCCGATGTGATCGGACGGGCTTCTTGGTGGGTATCATGGTTGGACGATCATTAGGAGGTTTTCCCTACATGGAATTGTTTGAACCGATTCTTCATTTCTTTGAGCAGCGCTGGGTCCACAACATCATCTGGGCCGTCATCTTGGTAATAGTCACCGCCATCGCCGCCAAGGTGGCATCCAAGACCCTGCGCCACCTACTCAACCGAGACGACAACCCGCTTCCCGCATCGAGCATCTTCATCAACATCGCGCGTGCCGTCATTTGGATGATCGGCGGCAGCTTTATCCTCGACAACTGCTTTGGCATTAACGCAAACGCGCTCGTCGCCGCTCTTGGCGTCGGCGGCATCGCCATCTCGCTCGGCTTTCAGGACACGCTATCAAACCTTATCGGCGGCATGCAAGTGACCTTTATGGGCATCATCAAGCCCGGCGACAATATCGAGGTCGGCGGCGTGTCGGGCGTGGTCCAGGACATCACTTGGCGCCACACGACCATCGAGGACGCCTGCGGACAGACCATCATCGTCCCCAACTCCAACATCTCCAAGAACACACTCGTGCACCTCATGCCCTTTGGACGCGTTGTCGTTCCCGTCGCGGTGAAGGACACGTCAAAGTGGGACTCGCTCGATGTGCTGGCAGACGAGCTCGCCTGTGCCACCAAGGTCGCCGTTTCACCCATCTCGGGCTTTGACAAGGAACCCTACGTGCTCTTTAGCGAGATCGGCGACTTTGGCATTAAGGGTAAGATCATCTTTATCGTCAGTGACGACAGCACCACCTTTACGGCAGCCGACGCCTGCATCCGCGCCATCGCCCCCATCATCGCCTAAAACCACCGCAAAGGGGACAGGCACCTTTGTGGTGGTTTCGCATCGTGGTACCATGGTTCATATCGTTGTTTAAACGACTAAGGGAGTAGACACCATGGAAGAGGCCTATCGTCAAGCGCGCAAGCGCGGCGAACAGGGACGCCGTCGCGCCATCAGCCAAAGCGAGCATCCATATCTTACGGACCTCGACAGCTTGGTCGCCCAGCTTCCCTTAGGTCAGCGAGTGAGCGTCGGCCTGCGGGATATTCCGCTCGAAATGGTCGTCGGCACGGTCACCAAAGGCCGTCAGTCCGCCTTTTCATGCAACTTTATGCCCCTGCTGCCGTTTAACACCGAGTTCGCCCGCAAGTGGTCCAACCTCTACGACATCCAGGTAACCGAGGGCTATCGCGACCCCATCATCGTCACCGAGTTTATGCATCGGTTCTATGTCCAGGAAGGCAACAAACGCGTCAGTGTCCTCAAATTCCTAGACGCCCCGACGGTTTCGGCCAAGGTCACCCGTCTCTACCCCGGCACATGGGATTCCGTCGAAAGCCGCCTGTACGGCGAGTTCTGCGCGTTTTGGCGCGTCTGCCCCCTATACGAGATCGAGTTCTCGCGCGAGGGAAGCTACGAAACGCTCGCCAAGATGCTCGGTCAGAACCTTATCGAAAAATGGCCGCAGAAAAAGGTCGATTACCTGCGCCACACCTTCCTGCTCTTTAAGCGCGCCTACCTTCGCGCAGGCGGCGACCACCTGGACATTACGCCTGCCGACGCCATGCTCGTGTACCTCAATGTGTACAACCAGGACCGCCTGCTGGATACGCCGACGGATATCGTCGTAAACCGCCTGTGCAAGATTTGGCGCGAGCTGGTCATTGCCGGCAAAAATGACGAGGACAAGGTCGATCTCGTCGAAGCGCCGAGCGTCGACGAGGAGGAGACGCCCGCCAAGTCCACCTCCGGCGTGCTCAACTTCTTTATGGGCAAGACCGTCTACTCGGCGACCAACCCCCTGCGCATCGCCTTTATCCATGAGTTCCCCTGTGCGACGTCGAGCTGGGACAGCCTGCACGACCAAGGGCGTCAGTATCTCGATGAGCACTTTGGCGGTATCGTGCGCACCGAGGCGTTCGAGGACTGTCACGATCCGGATGTGTTCTACGCCGCCGTGGAAACGGCTGTCAAACATGGAGCAAACGTCATCTTCTCGACCTCGCACCGCCTGATGGAATACACGCTCAGGGCTGCCGTTGAGTATCCCCGGGTTCGGTTCCTCAACTGCTCTATCGGCCTTCCCCACCAAAGCGTCCGTTCGTACTTTGGCAAGATGTACGAGGCCAAGTTCCTCCTGGGCGCCCTTGCCGCCAGCATGGCGGACAACCACCGCATCGGCTACCACGCGTCGGTCTTCGCATCCGGCGCGCTCAGCGAGATCAATGCCTTTGCCATCGGCGCCTCGCTGCTCGACCCCCGCGCGCAAATTATTCTCACCTGGGGCGATGTGCCCGCCGGCGGTCTTGCCGAGGCCATGTGCCGCGAAGGCGTGAGCGTCATGACCGGCGCTGACATGTCAAAGTCGCTCGAAGACCCCACGGCCTACGGACTCCACCGCCTGGTCGATGGCAAGGTTTCCGGCATCGCCATGCCGGTATGGAACTGGGGCCGTTACTACGAGCTCATCGTTCGCAGCCTTCTGCACGGCACGTGGGACGAGACCAGCGACGACAACCAAGTGCGCGCCGTCAACTACTGGTACGGCATGAGCTCCGGCGTTATCGACATCCGTTACGCTCCGGGCCTACCCTACCAGACGCGCAAACTCGTGCAGCTGCTCCGCAACGGTATCGTCGAGGGCTCCATCAACCCCTTTGGCGGCGAGCTCCACAGCCAGAACGGCGTGGTACAGATCGAAGGCTTCCCTCCGCTGCCGAGCACGCAGATTGTCGAGATGAATTGGCTGGCGGATAACGTGGTAGGCACCATTCCGCAGCTCGACGATGAGCCGAAAGTCCCTGCCCTATGAAAATCCTTGCCATAGCCGATACCGAAGAACGATGCCTTTGGGAGTGCTTTCGCAAGGAACGCTTTGAGGGAGTCGACCTGATTTTGTCCGCCGGCGATCTGGACCCGGACTATCTTGAGTTTTTGGTTACGGTCATCAACAAACCGCTCATCTACGTGCGTGGCAATCACGACGACCGCTACGCACGTCATGCACCGGGTGGATGTATCTGCGTGGAAGACAGCGTGTACACGTACCGAGGGATTCGCATTGCGGGCCTTGGCGGGTCCATGCGTTATCGCGACGGCGCCAACATGTACACCGAACGCGAGATGTCCAAGCGCATGCGTAAGCTGTCGCGTAAGGTTAGGATGGTCGGCGGGTGCGACATTCTGCTTACCCATGCACCCGCCGCCGGTATGGGTGATCTGGACGATCTGCCGCATCGAGGATTCGAGTGCTTTAACACAGCACTCGAATCCTGGAATCCCGACTACATGGTGCACGGGCATGTGCACCAAAGCTACGGTTGCGATTTTCAGCGCGAGCGTCAGCATGTGTGTGGAACAACGATCATCAACGCCTGCGGCTATACACAGTTTGAGCTCGACCAGACGCGCTACCCCATCCGTGGCTGGCAGGCAGCCTGGCTCAATTCGCAAAC
Organism: uncultured Collinsella sp.; assembly: GCA_900545905.1. Taxonomy (GTDB): domain Bacteria; phylum Actinomycetota; class Coriobacteriia; order Coriobacteriales; family Coriobacteriaceae; genus Collinsella. Next base: position 3,571 of record URBA01000054.1, on the reverse strand, counting down.
CATGCGCCGGGAGCTCAAACGCCACGAGGCAATCGAGTCCTCAACCGCAAGAACACCCTGGTAACCACCTCAAAGGGGACACTGTCCCCTTTGAGGTGGTTTTGACGCGATAGCAAGAAACCCGGTCCTGCGAAGGGCAGAACCGGGTTTCTTTAGCAATGCTTGCTTTACTCAGGCAGTAACTAGCAGTTACTCAGCCAGGAAGTCGCGCTGGACAGCGGGATCGACCTTGACGCCAGGGCCCATGGTGGAAGACACGGAGATGGACTTGACGTACTTGCCCTTAGCAGAAGAGGGCTTGACGCGCAGGATCTCGGTGTACAGGGCAGCGTAGTTCTCGACGAGCTGCTGCTCAGAGAAGGACTTCTTGCCCAGGGGCACGTGGCAGATGCCATAGCGGTCGGCGCGGTACTCAACGCGGCCAGCCTTGAGCTCGGAGACCATCTTGGCGACGTCCATGGTCACAGTGCCGAGCTTGGGGTTCGGCATGAGGCCACGGGGACCAAGGATCTTACCGATGCGGCCAACCTTGGCCATCATGTTCGGCGTAGCGATAGCGGCGTCGAAGTTGATCTCGCCCTTCTGAATCTGGGCGACGAGCTCGTCGGAACCGATGATGTCGGCGCCGGCAGCCTCGGCCTCGCGGGCCTTCTCGCCCTCGGCGAAGACAGCAACACGAACGGTCTTGCCGGTGCCGTGGGGCAGGGAGATGGAACCACGGATGTTCTGGTCAGCCTTACGAGTATCGATGCCCAGACGGAAGTGGGCCTCGACGGTCTCGTCGAACTTGGCGGTGTCGAGCTCCTTGATGAGCTTGGCAGCCTGAAGGGGGGTGTAGAGCGTGGCGCGGTCGATCTTCTCGGCAGCGGCGTTATAGCTCTTACCATGCTTAGCCATGTGCATTACCTCCTGTGGTTAAACGGGCGTGAACCCTCCCACATCGTATCGTGTGCCCTATTGCACACATTTAACGGGCGCCCCGGTCGGAGCACCCGTCGTTACCATAAGAAATCGCTACTCAGCGATGGTGACGCCCATGGAACGGGCGGTACCGGCGATGATCTTCTTGGCGGCGTCAATGTCGTTGGCATTGAGGTCCGGCATCTTGATCTCGGCGATCTTGGTGAGCTGCTCCTGAGAGAGCTGACCAACCTTGTCGGCCTGGGGCTTAGCGGAACCAGACTTGAGGTTCAGCTCCTTCTTGATGAGGTGAGCCGCCGGCGGGGTCTTGGTGATGAAGGAGAAGGACTTGTCCTCGTAGACAGAGATCTCAACGGGGATGATGTCGCCCTTCTTGTCCTGCGTCTCGGCATTAAAGGCCTGGCAGAACTGCATGATGTTCACGCCAGCAGCGCCCAGGGCGGGGCCGACGGGAGGAGCGGGGTTAGCTGCACCAGCAGGAATCTGGAGCTTAATGACGTTGGCAACCTTCTTCTCAGCCATGGTCATTCCTTTCGAATCACGAGTGTGAAGTACTTGCTATATCGTAAGCACGCACGTGTTAGAAGCACTCCTGAGATGAGCAGTCACAGAAGAAGCACGCTCGCGCGAACGGACGAAAACTTAAGCGATGACAGCGACCTGGTTAAAGTCGAGCTCGACCGGCGTCTCGCGGCCAAAGATCATCAGCGTGACCTTGAGCTTGCCAGCCTCGGTGTTAACCTCGGAGACCTTGCCATCAAAGTCGGTAAGCGGGCCATCGGTGACGCGGACGGACGTGCCGACCTGAATATCAACCGAGGTGCGCTTGGGCGAATCGCCCTTACCGGGACGACGAGTCATCTTGTTGTACTCGTCGCGGGAAAGCGGAGCGGGCTTGCCGTTGCCGCCTAGGAAACCGGTGACGCCAGGCGTGTTACGAACACACGTCCAAGCATCGTCATCCATCTCCATGCGGACTAGGACATAACCCGGGAAGATCTTGGAATCCTTGGTCTCGCGCTTGCCACCCTCTTTGATCTCGGTGACGCGCTCCATAGGAATCTCGATATCAAAGATACGGTCCTGCATGCCCATGGTCTCGATACGATGCTCGAGATCGGACTTTACGCGGTTCTCGTATCCGGAGTAAGTGTGAACGACGTACCAACGCTTAGACATGGTTTAGCCCCTCAATCCAGAGAACAGAGCAAGAGCCTCGCCAAAGCCAGCATCGAGCAGAGCGATGACGACGCCGACGACGACCAAAGAAGCGCAAACGACGACCGAGTAGTTCACGAGCTCCTTCTTATCGGGCCACGTGACACGCTTCATCTCGGACTTGACCGAAGCGAAATACTTCTTGGTGCGGGCGAAGAAACCAGGCTTCTCGTTCTTCTTGGACTTCGCAGCCTTCTCGTTCTTCTTGGCAACGGCCTTCTTGGCCTCAACCTTGGAGTTGGCGGCAGCGTTGTTGGCAGGTGCCGGCTGCTGTGCCTTCTTCTTGTTCTTCTTGTTGGCCATTTGGGTTACCTCCGCGCAATGCGCTTATACATGAGTAAACCGTAAGCCCCCAAGTGGGAGCTTACGGAATAATGACTGGCACGCCAGGAAGGACTCGAACCCTCAACACTCGGTTTTGGAGACCGATGCTCTACCAATTGAACTACTGGCGTATGTGACTAGAGACTAGCGAGTCTCTTTGTGCAGCGTGTGGTGACGGCACCAGGGGCAATACTTCTTGATCTCCATACGATCAGGCATGGTCGACTTGTTCTTGGTGGTCGTATAGTTGCGGCGCTTGCACTCAGTGCACGCAAGAGTAACTAGAGTACGCATGTATCCTGAACCTTTCATTTCCGCCCCGTACGGGCACGAGTTGTTACTTTATCAGCTCCACGTAAGTGCTGTCAATGAAAACCTCGAGTCAATTGGTTCTCGGTGGATCCATTCATATTTGGAACACATCAATGAAGCCATCGAGAGCTAATCGACGGTGCATCCAGGACCATTATCGATCCTCTCGACACCAGCAACGGCTCAATATCCATTGCAGAAAAGAACCCGGCACCCATATAAGTGCCGGGTTCTCTAAGTCAGCTATATCAAAGAGCTAATTTACTCAATGATCGTGGAGACGATGCCCGAACCGACGGTGTGGCCACCCTCGCGGATAGCGAAGCGCAGGCCCTCCTCCATGGCGATCGGGTGGATGAGGTCGCCCTCGATGGTGATGTGGTCACCAGGCATAGCCATCTCGGTGCCCTCGGGGAGCTTGACCGTACCGGTAACGTCGGTGGTACGGAAGTAGAACTGAGGACGATAACCATCGAAGAACGGGGTGTGACGGCCGCCCTCCTCCTTGGTCAGAACGTAGATCTCGCCGGTGAACTTGGTGTGCGGGGTAACCGAACCGGGCTTGCAGAGAACCTGGCCGCGCTCGATGTCCTCACGCTTGATGCCGCGGAGCAGCAGACCGACGTTGTCGCCAGCCTCGCAGAAGTCCATGGACTTACGGAACATCTCGATACCGGTAACGACGGTGTTCTGGGTATCCTTGATGCCGACGATCTCGACGGGCTCGTTGAGCTTGAGCTCACCGCGCTCGACACGGCCGGTAGCAACGGTACCACGGCCGGAGATGGTCATAACG
>URBA01000053.1 GCA_900545905.1 uncultured Collinsella sp. | reverse complement strand
CTACACTTCTAGCTTCGTCGGCAGCGTCAGATGTGTATAAGAGACAGTTATCACATCGTGGCGCGCAACGCCCGACCGGACGCGATTGTCTTCTGCTCCGAAGGCGGACTTGACGCAGCTGCGCGGATCCGCGATCTCGTGGCGCAGAGCCTGCCTGGCGAGTCCCCCGCGCGGCTTGTCGCCGTTGACTGGCGGCAGCTCGCCAATAACGGATCTGAGGATGCCGCCTTCTCCCAGTACAACGTGCGCTCGGTCATCGGCACGGACAATCCGCACGCCGACGGAGTCCCGTTCATTTCGCTCGAGGAACTCATCGCCGGCGAAGGAACGGCCCAGATAGACCGCGCCTTCGCACGCTTGCTCGACGCTGACAGCTTGCGCACGTTCCACCAGAATCTCGTCAAGAACATGACCCTCAGGAACGTGGTCGAGTCCATCACAATCCTTAACCCCAACAAGCTCTTCGGCGAAATCGAGAGTGCCGCAGAGCGGCTCCAGCAGCTCACCGGAGACGTGATTGGCGCTCGTGTGAGCATGGGGCTCTACGTGCACCTGTGTTGTCTCGTGGAGCGCCTCGTGACCAGAAGCCCCATCGAGAACTACGCAGACGAGCAGCGCTTCGCCAATGAACACAACGATTTCGTCGAGGCATTCCGCACGAGCTTCTCTGACATTTCCGCCCATTACCACGTGGAGGTCCCCGTCACGGAGATCGCCTACGCATACGACTACATCAATTCCCGGCATGCCCCGCGCAGGCAGGCCACGCCGAACGATGGGCCCGCGGCTCAGCAGGACGAGTGACGCGCCTCGCAAGCAAAGGAAGGAAGCCAACATCACACGAGCATCATCGATCGCTGCGTGCAAGGCGGCGGGCCTCACCGTGTTCGCCAAGCGCGAGGAGCGTTTTGGTTTTTCGCAAGCAAATGCGGACGAAATCAGCGACCAGATTCCCGATACGCTCAAACATGCAGGGCCCCTATGTGTTTAACCTCATTTTTCCGTGTGCGGTAGAATGGAGTCGTTGAGATCGCGAACGCCTTAAAGGGAGAGTTTTTGTGGATGCGCATCTGGATGGGGGCTCTTCCGCCCCGCTGTATCAACAGGTGCTCGATTTGCTTAAGAGCGATATCGAACAGGGGACATATCCCGTTGACTCGCAGATTCCAACGGAACTTGAGCTTTCTAAGATGTACGGCGTGGGAAGGGTCACGGTTCGCCGCGCAATAGAGGAGCTTGTGGGCGAGGGGTATCTCACCAAGCGGCAGGGGCGTGGTACGTTTGTGACCGCGACAAAGATAATTCGCAAGGTGCATCAGAAGGACGATGTTCAGAGTTTTACCCAAGCATGCGCTGAAAACGGCATGAAGGCGGGCGCTCGCGTCGTTGCCCGCAAGACCGTTGCCGCCGATCGCGACCTCGCTTCTTTCTTTGGCTTGGATGAAGGCTCTGACCTCATCTTGGTCTCACGCGTGCGTACCGCAGACGGCGTGCCGGTCCTGTTCGAGAACAACTACTATCCTGTCGATGGATTCGAATTTCTCAAAGATATCGGTCTCTCCAATTGTTCGATATTCGAGGCCGTGGGGGAGCGTACGGGTAGGTATCCCTGCTCGTCCGATCCCTGCAGGCTGGAGATCGCCCGTGCGGGAATTGATGCCGCCCGCGAGCTCAAGGTCCCAGTAGGGGAGCCGCTGTTCTTCATGAACGCGGGCTTTCTCGATTCCAACGGAGAGCGCTTCTGCTATGGCAGACAGTACTACGTGGGTTCGCGCTACAGCTTCGATATCTAGCGGCTCTGTCTCACACAGCGCTGTTCTCGTATTGCCGCGGCAGGTCCGTTTAGCGCGTAAAAGTTACCACTTATAGAACAACCTAATATGTTTCTTGACCGACGCCTTCATGCAGGTTATACATAGAACAACCTAAGATGTTTGCCTATACGTGAAGGATTTTTGGCAAGCATCGTTGCTCTGGCAGGAGGTTAAGAATGCCGGATGCCAAACAGGAGAAGCCCAAGCGCAGATTCCATCTCCAGCTTCCCCATGTGTACACCATCGCGTTCATGCTGATCGTGTTCTTCGCGGTGCTCACATGGATCGTCCCATCGGGTCAGTTCGACCGCCAGACCATTCAGACGGCCGCGGGCGAGCGAGAAGTCGCCGTAGCCGGAACGTACCAAGAGGTCGACAAGGTCTACACCGATTCGGAGACGGGGGAGACCGTCGATCTGCGACAGGGCATCGATGCCGTCCTGCAGGCTCCCGCCAAGGGCATTCAGGCTGCGGCCGATGTCGTCGCGTTCGTCCTGCTGATCGGCGGATCGTTCGCCATCGTCACCAAGACCAACGCCCTAAACGCCGGCATGAGCCGCGTGATCAAGAAGCTGAAGAACAAGGACATCTTGATCATCCCCATCTCCATGATCCTGCTCTCGATCTGCGGCACCACGTTCGGCATGTCCGAGGAGGCGCTGCCGTTCTACGCGATCTTCATCCCCATCATGCTGAGCATCGGGTATGACTCCATGACCGCGTTCATCATCTGCTTCCTCGGCCCCAACCTTGGTTACTGCGCATCCACTATTGATCCTTTCAACGTGCTGATCGCCCAGGGCGTTATCGGCATCGAGGGAAATCCCCAGCTTTGGCTCCGCGCCATCCTGTGGGTCATCTTCACCGCCGCGGGCATTTTCTGGGCCATGCGCTACGCGCGCCGCGTCAAGCTCGATCCCAAGTCCTCCATCACCTATGAGGACGATAAGCAGAAGCGCATCGAGTTCTCTGTCACCGATGCCTCTATCGAAGAGGAGTTCACGCTTCGCCACAAGCTCGTCCTCATTGATTTCGCGGTCGGCATGGGCGTTATCGTGTGGGGCCTCGTTACCCAGGGCTGGTATATGGACGAGATCTCCATGGTGTTCCTGGCCATGGGCCTTCTTGCCGGCATACTCGGCGGCCTGGACGAGAAGACCATTGCGGAGGAGTTCGTCCGCGGAATCGCCGACTTCGCCTACGCAGCCTGCATCATCGGCATCGCCCGCGGCATCCTGGTCGTCGCAGAGGGCGGAATGATCATCGACTCTATTCTTAACTGGCTCGTCGGACTCCTTGCGGGCGCTCCGTCCTTCATCTATACCACCTTCATGTACATCGTCCTCGGCCTGCTTTCGCTGCTGGTTCCTTCCAGCTCCGGCCTCGCTGCACTCACCATGCCCGTCATGGGCCCGCTGACCGAGCTTATGGGCCTCAATCCCGGGGCTGCCGTCACCGCTCTGCAGTTCGCGAACCAGACCGTCAACACCATCAGCCCCGTTGCGGGCATGACCGTCGCGGGTCTTGCCGTGGCGAAGATCTCCTTCGGGCAATGGTGGAAGACCATCTGGAAGTTCTTTATCTTCATGGTTCTGTTCGGATTGGTCGCGACTGTGATCTCCGGCCTACTGCCGATGTAGGAGGTGCCCAGCATGGATTTAAGCGCTTCCACACCCCGTCTGCGTCGCGAGCAGGTCGCCGGCATGAACATTCACTACATCATGTGGTCGCTCGATTACTTCCTTGATGCTCAGCAGCGCCTTGGCTTCAAAACCATCGAGCTTTGGGCGGCCGAGCCGCACGTGACGCTGGACCACACGGGGTATTTCGAGGCCGACGAGCTTCGCCGCAAGATCGAGTCCCGCGGACTCTCCGTGAGCTCCCTGTGTCCGGAGAACGTGGTGTATCCGTGGCAGTACGCTGCCAGAAAGCCCCTCCACGCGCAGCGGAGCCTCGCTTACTTTAAGCACGGCATCGAGCTCGCCGAGGTGCTCGGCGCCCCGTATATGTCCATCAACTCCGGTTGGGGCGATTGGGACGAGGACCGCGAGGAGGCTTGGAAGCGCTCTGCCGAGCACTTGGCGATTCTTGCGGACTATGCCGGCGAGCACGGCGTGACCCTCTGCATGGAGAGCCTGAGGCCGGAAGAGAGCAACTTGGTGGTTACACTCGCGGACGCCAGGCGCATGCTTGACCAAGTAGCCAGCCCGCACCTTACTCCAATGGTGGACACTACCGCTATGGGAGTCGCCGGCGAGAGCCTTGAAGAGTGGTTTGCTGAGTTTGGCGATGGTGCCATAAGGAACATGCGCTTCATTGATGGCGACCCATATGGCCATCTGGTTTGGGGCGATGGAAAGCACAGTATGGACGATTTCGTACGCGTCCTCAACGCGCATGGGTTCGAGGGCTATCTTGGTCAGGAGATCACCGATGGAAGGTATTTCGATGATCCCGCAGCAGCGGACCGGCACAACATGGACGCCTTCGAGAGGTATTTTGTCGACTAGCGCGTAGCTCCCATTCGCGTGGGGAAGTCAACACGCTTGACGAGAAGACTCGCAGTAAACGTTGGCGGATTCGTCCGCCGTATCGAAAGGAAGAATAACAATGAACGCACATGATCTTATCGCCGACGCAATCGCTGAAAAGGGCGGTTTCGATAGCGTCTTCTGGGTTGCCTGCGGCGGCTCCCTCATCGACCTGCTGCCCGCCCACGAGCTGCTCAAGCGCGAGGCGACTACGTTTGCCAGCGAGGCGTATACCGCCCGCGAGTTCGATATCATGCGTCCCAAGCGCTTGGGCGAAAAGTCCCTTGTCATCGCTTGCAGCCACTCCGGCAACACCCCCGAGGTAATCGATGCGTGCTCGATCGCCAAGGCGGCGGGCGCGACCGTTATCGTGCAGACGGACAACGCGGGTTCCGGCATCGATAACGGTGAGTGGACGTGCTGGGTATATCCGTGGGGCGAGGGAGTTCCGCAGGCGGAGGTGCCCGCCGGCATCTCTTTGGCTCTCGCTTCCGAGCTCCTGGATCAGCAGGAAGGTTATGCCGACCTTGCCGACATGTACGAAGGCATCGCCAAGATGGACCAGATCCTGCCTGCAGCTCGCGAGAAGGTCAACGCCGAACTCTGCGACCGTTTTGCCGCCCTGTGCCAGGACCACAAGTTCCTGTATATCTTGGGGTCCGGTCCCGTGTTTAGCCAGGCCTATGGCTTCGCTATCTGCTCGCTTATGGAGATGCAGTGGCAGAGCTGCGCCTATATCCACTCCGGCGAGTACTTCCACGGCCCCTTCGAGGTGACCGAGCCCGGAGTCTTCTACTTCCTGCAGATGTCTTCTAGTGAGTGCCGAGCCATGGATGAGCGCGCCCTCGCATTCCTCGAGACCCATACCGACACTCTTATGGTGCTCGACGCCATGGAGTACGGCATGGACCAAGTACCGGCGAGCGTTCGCGCGTTCCTTGATCCAATCCTGTTCTACGCGATGAACTGTGAGCTGCGCTCCGCTCGCGGCAAGGTGTTCGACCATCACCCGGACGTGCGTCGTTACATGGGCATCGAGAAGTACTAGCGATTTTAAAACGGGGCGCGAGGCGCGTTGAGACGTGCGAATCCCTCGCGCCCCGTCTGCTCGCCGTAACCACGGCGGTTTACCTGAATGGAGATAACCATGGCAGCCTATCCTATAAGCGTGCTTGGCTTTGGAGACAACGTTGTCGATAAGTACGAGCACATCAAGACCATGTATCCCGGCGGCAATGCAGTTAACTTCGCCGTCTTCGCCAAGAAGCTCGGCGTCGATCGCAGCGCCTACATGGGAATCTTCGGATCAGATGAGGAGGCCGAGCACGTTATAGCATCGCTCGAGGACGAGGGCGTCGAGCTTCTTCGCTGCCAGCAGGTCCTGGGCGTCAACGGCGCCGCTCGCGTGACCGTTGACGAGACCGGGGACCGTATCTTCCTGGGCTCCAATGAAGGCGGCATACGTGGCGACATGCGCTACGTGATAGACCGCTTCGCCGCCGAGTACGTCAGCGGCTTCGATTTGGTGCACAGCGGCAACTACTGCTTCACCGAGCGCGAGCTCCCCAAGATCAAGGCTGCCGGCGTGCCTATCAGCTTCGACTTCTCCGATGACTCCACCGACGAGTACTTCGAGCAGATTGCGCCATTTGTGACGTACGCCTTTATGTCCATGGGCGACGCTTCCCTGGAGGATATCAAGGCGAAGCTCGAGTGGGTGAAGGCCCTTGGCCCTCAAATCGTATGCGCGTCGCGCGGGAGCAAGGGCTCCGTCGCCTATGACGGCGAAAACTTCTACGAGCAGGGCATCAAGCCCGTGGCGCCCGAGGAGCTCAAAGACGCTATGGCGGCCGGCGATTCACTGCTGACGGCGTTTTTGGTCACCTATCTTTCCAAGAAGAAGGCCGGCGAGTGCGGCGAGGCCGCAATTCGCGAGAGCTTGGACTTCGCTGCCGGTTTTGCAGCGCAGACCTGCAAGATCGAGGGCAGTTGGGGCCACCCGCTGGTCTACGAGAACTAGTTTTTTGTCGTGGCAGGGTGTCTTGGGGCGCCCCGCATTGCGTTGGGAGTCAAGATGTCCGTTCGTGCCTGCGCGGCAGGATTTTGCTGTGCCGATGTCTACCAGAATCTGGATCCCCTGGGTTGCATCCAAGGGGGCCTCTCAGGAGCGCTTCGAGGGGTGCTTCTTGAGTATATGAAGGCAAAAGGGATATGCAATCTTCATATACGGCCTTCTTTTAGAGGGCGTTGTCCTTACTCTTTCATCTCCTTGCTTCTGGACATTTTGTCTATAGGCAAGAGTCCATGGTCGAGACCATGGTGAAGTTCTGCGGCTAGTAATTACTGCATCACATATCTGTTGTTACCTGAGAGGCTCGCTTTTGCGGGCCTCTTTGCGTTGCTATGGAGCCCTGGCCTGTCGATAAATAACGCGCCCGCTTGCTGGGGAGCAAGCGGGCGCCGTTGAGCGAATATGTTTGCGGCCATAGCCGCTGCAGGTGATGGGTTGTCGACTAGTTAGTCGTCGTGTCGGAATCGTCACCCGAGGCAGAGCCAGAAAGCGAAACCGTCAGCGTGATCGTGCTGTCGGTGGACTGCTTGCCGGTGGGGGAGACGCCCGTAACGGTGGCGTTTTCGTTGCCACTCACGGGGTTGCCGTTCTGGTCGCAGAACGCGATGTTGTAGAACCCGGCGTTGTTGAGCGCGGTGACGGCGGCGGAGATGCTCTTGCCGTACAGGTTACCCGGAACGCTGGCCTTGCCGGACTTCTTGGCAATGACGACGGTAATCGTGGCGCCGGGCTTCTGCTTACCGCTGGGGTTCCAGCTGATCACGGTGCCCTCGGTAACCGAGTCGTTCTCCTGGTAGCTCACGTCGACGCCAAAGCCAGCCATGTCGAGAGCGTTGCGTGCCTGGGCCTCGGTCATGTCGGTCAGATCGGGGACGGAGGTGGTGTCAGGACCGCTGGAGACCTTATACGAGATGGTCGTGCCCTTCTCGACTTCCTTGCCGGCATCAGTGCCCTGCTCAAAGACCTGGCCTTCGTCGGCCTCGTTGGCCTCCTCGGTTGCGTTGCCCTTCAGGCCCACGCTTGCCAGCGCGGCCTCGGCCTGGTCCTTGGTCAGGCCGACAAGCTTGGGAACCTCAACCTTCTCGGAGGGCTTGGGGCCCTTGGAGATTACCAGGTTCACCTTAGTGCCCTTGGCCTTCTTGGTGTTGCCGTTGGGCGTCTGCTCGGCGACCTTGCCCTCGTCGACATCGTCGTTGTAGCTTTGGTCGATGGTGCCGACCTCGAGGCCGGCTTCCTTGATCAGCTCGACGGCAGTCTGCTGGTCCTTGCCCAGTACATCGGGAACGGTGACCTGCTCGCCGCCAAAGAGTCCTGTGGCAAAGGCCACCACGATGCCGATGACGGCAACGGCCGCCACCACGGCGGCGATGATCTTGTTCTTGTTGGATTTGGGCTTTTCGACCTCGTAGGAGCCGGTGGAGCCCGAAACCGAGCTACGGGCGGTATTCTGGCCGCTCACGCCCGAGACGGGACGCACCATGGCGCGCGTCTGATCGGAAAGCTCGCGAGTCTTGGTGGCGCCCAACTCACCGGGGGCACCGATGATGCGTGTGGGCTCCGAGATGTTTACGGCACGGCCCGACAGGTAGCTGTTGAGCACCTGACGCAGCTCGTCGGCGGTCTGGAAGCGGTTTGCCGGGTCTTTCTCCATGCACTTG
>URBA01000052.1 GCA_900545905.1 uncultured Collinsella sp. | reverse complement strand
ATCCGTGGAACCGGAGCAGGGTTTCCCATGGTGCAGGAGTATTTGGAAAACGCCGGCGGTGCCGTATCCATCGAGGACAACATGGGCAACGGCACCGTGGTTACGGTAAGCCTGGACCCTAAACGCGTGCAGGAAATAGAGCGTGCCGGCGGACGCGGTGCTGCCGTGCGGCCCGAGACGGAGCAGCCCGCATATCCCCTGCCGGGAGCTTTTGCGCAGCAGCCCATGGCAACGCAACAGATGCAGCCCCCCGTGGGACAGATGCAGCAGCCCGGAATGCTTCCTGTACAAGAGCCCCAGGCGGCATCGATGTCGATGCCGCCAAACGTGCCAGAGGCCATGCCGCTGGCGGATCAGGATGCAGCAGCAATGCAGCAGGCGGCGGGGGCACCGGGCGGCCAGCAAATGGGCTATCAGCCGTACCAACAGGGATATCCATATCAGCAGATGCCGCCACTGGGGTATGGCCAGCAGTTCCCGCAGCAGTACCAGCAGGGATATCAGCAGCCGTACCAGCAGATGCCGCAGCAGCAGTACAACCCCTGGGCCCAGCAGATGCCTCCGCAGCCTTACCAACAGTGGCCTCAAAGTTTTCAACAGCAAATGCCACCGATGCAGAGTTCTCAACAACCAGCAGCTCAAATGATGTATCCTAATGCAGCAAATCAGCATGCGCAGCCACAACCGGACGTGTTCGTAAGCGATCGCGGCAACGCCGCGCTGGGCTATCTGGCGCAAAATCAAGCGTGCGGTGCAACCGATCTGGCGAGGGCGTTTGGAAACTCGGCCCCCACTTGGTCACGCACGCTCAATGACTTGGCGCAGGCCGGCTTGGTCATCAAGCATGGCCAGAAATACCATCTGACCGAACTCGGCGCCGCTCGCGTGCGAGCTCAGAGCTAAAGAACGGGAGAGACAGTGGACGAGGAAGCAAGCATCATCCTGGGGGATGCCATCGCCTTTTGCCAGCGCGACGGCCAAGATGCACGCCTCATCAACATGCTGGGGCAATCGCGCGCCATAAGCCTGACCGAAGATACGCTCACGATCGAGGCCCCCTCGCGCTTTGCCATCGCGCAGCTCAAAAAGCATCAGCCGACTATTGAGGCCTATCTGGAAGAAATCGCCTTTGCACCGATCGCGCTCGACATCGTGGCACCGCAAGGTGCCGCGACGGAATCCGCTGCCGCCACGGCGCCCGCCACGGCTCCCGCTGCTTCCCCGGCGGTGCCGGCCTCCGCAGGCGACGCGTCGACGGTCGAGCACCAGCACAACGATGTTTCCCGTGAAACCATGGCACCGTTGCCGACCGCGGCGGCGACGCCAACGAACGCGCCCGTCACGCACATGCCCATCGCTCACGACGCAGCGGCGGGCGCGGATTCGGGCATTGCAATCAAAAACACGCTCTCGGCCGACGATTTTCGTCGCATGATGAACCAGATGAAGGGCGGAGCGCCGACTAAGTCCACGCAAGCTGCGACCCCCGCTTCACCCATGCCGGCACCGACCGTACCGGCCGAGCAGAATGCGGATGGAGCCCCGCTCGCCGCGAACTCAAAATTTACCTTTGAGAACTTTGTCTACGGCCCCGAGAACAGCCATGCCTATCGCTCGGCACTCAAGTTTGCCGCCCTCGCGGACGAGCGTGGCACGTGCACATCACTGTTCATCTACGGCAAATCGGGCCTGGGCAAGACGCACCTGCTGCTTGCCATCAAAAACGAGCTCGCCGAGAAGTCGCCCGAGATCAAGGTCAAGTATGCCAACTCCCAGGCATATCTGGACGACCTGATGACCGAGTTCGACCGTCAAAAGAAGAGCAACGCTCCCATCATGCAGGCGTACCACGGCGTGGACGTGCTCATCATCGATGACATCCAAAACATCATCGGCAAGCGCGCGAGCGTGGACTACTTTTTCCAGCTCATGGACGAGTTCATCCGCAACAACAAGAAGGTCGTCATCGCGGCAGACCGCGCCCCCAAGGACCTAAGCATGGACGAGCGTCTGACCAGCCGCTTCAACGCCGGCATGCTCTGCCTGGTTGCAGAGCCCAGCTACGAGATGAAATACAAGATCTTGCAGCGCTATTACGAGAACACCATCGTCGCCGCCCCCGAGGCAGGCGACGACTCGCTGCTGGCGGCCTATGGGGGCGACGGCGGGCACCTGACCGACGAGCACTTTAAACACATGGCCGAGGTCTCGGGCACCAACATCCGCGAACTCGAGAGCTTCTGCGAGCGCTGCGCCGGCGAGGCGGGCGACCGCGAGCGCGAGGGCGGGGAGCTCACCTTTGACGATATCGACGCCATCGCCAGCCAGTACTTCGACACATCGGCCAAAAAGATCAACGTCCAGACGGTTCAGTCCGTCATCGAAGAGCAGTACGGCGTGACGCACGAGGAGCTCATCGGCCCGCGTCGCAACGCCAATATCGCCAAAGCACGCCATATCGCTATCTACCTGGCCATCGAGATGTGCGAGATGACGACCACGGCGGTGGGCGCCGAATTTGGCAACCGCAACCACTCGACCGTCAGCACGAGCTACAAAAAGGTCCAGAAGATGATCCAGGAAGACCGCACCGTCACCGAAGACCTCAAGTCACTGCGCGATAAAATTACACTGCGATCGTAGGGAAATAGAGACACCTGTTGAAAACTTGTCGAAACCACGGGCATAAGGTGTCTAAAACCCAAACCGCGGTGATGAAAAGTTTTGCGCAGGTTTTGAACGTGGAAAACCACCCCCGTTGCACACAGGTTGCTGTCGATTCTCTTTCTGGGTCTGACCTGCGTCTTTGGGAGTAATCAACAGTTTCGTCAGTGCTATTACTATTATTAAGATATTTATATCTATAGAAAGGTATTAAAAGATGAAGTTCACCGTCAGCCAGAGCTCGCTTACACAAGCCATCGGCGTCGTTATGAAGGGCGTCGCTTCGGCATCCACCCTTCCCATCCTGTCGGGCGTGCTCGTCAAGGCGCAAGACGGCATCTTGGAATTCCAGACCTCTAACTACACCATCTCGATCCGTCATCGCATCGCGGCGCATGTCGAAGAAGAGGGCGAGATGGTTATCCCCTGTAAGATGCTCTCCAACATCACCAAGACCCTCCCCGATGCCCCGGTCACCTTTGAGCTGTCCGAGCGCCAGGTGCTGATTGGTTGTGAGAAGAGCTCTTTCCGCCTGAACACGCTCGATGCCAATGACTTCCCCGAGTTTCCGGCCTATGCCATCGAGAGCGCCGTGGAACTGCCGACCGATATCTTGTCCGAAATGGTCGGCCGCGTGTGGCGCGTCACCTCGACCGACAAGGCCCGCCCCATCCTGGGTGGCGTGCACATGAAGGTCGAGAACAACACCGTGCGCCTGGTGGCGACCGATTCCTTCCGCTTGGCCGTGTGCGATACGCAGGTCGAGACCTCGACCCTCGAGGGCTCCTTTGAGCTCAACGTTCCGGCTGACGCCTTTAACGACGCGCTGAACATCATGGCCAGCCAGGCGACCATCATGATCGGGGCTACCGACACCCAGGTCGTCTTTGAGGCCGGCAACACCACCTACGTGTCGCGCCGCATCGAGGGCGTGTACCCCAACTACAAGCAGCTCATCCCCGATTCGTGCGTGACGAGCGTCAAGATCGACGTCGCCGCCTTTAACGCCGCCCTCAAGCGCGTGGCCGTTATCGCGAGCGCCAACCCCGCCGTCAAGTTCGAGATCGATGTCGAGAACGGGCAGATGGGCCTGTCCTCCATTTCCAATGACCAGGACCTTGCGCAGGAGACGATCGATGTCGAGGCCGAGGGCGAGTCGGGCACCATCGCCTTCAACTACCACTACATCTTCGGGTGCCTCAATGCCCTGTCCAAGGAGAAGGAGATCACGCTGGAGCTCAAGAGCTACTCGCAGGCGGGCATCTTCAAGTCCTACGACAAGATCAACTACCTGTACCTGGTCATGCCGGTCCGCATCTAGCGCTGCGCCATGACCATATTCGCCCGCGATCTTTCCGTCGCGCACTACCGCAGCTTCGATAGCTATCGCCTTGCCCTGGATGAGGGCGTGACGATACTTGCGGGACCCAACGCGGCGGGAAAGACCAATCTCATAGAGGCACTGCAGCTGCTGACGAGCGGCGCCTCGTTTAGGCATCCGACCGCAGCCGAGCTTGTCCATGACGGCGTGGGCTCGTGCAAGGTCGAGCTGAGGCTCGAGGGCGACGGCCGCGTGCTTGATATGGGATTGAGCGCGGAGGACGGTAAACGCTCGTTTAGCCGCAACGGCAAGAGATGCTCTGCCGCCGGTGTGCGCGGGGTTCTGCCGAGCGTGCTGTTTTGCCCCGACCATCTGGACATGGTTAAGCGAGGCGCCAGTGTGCGCCGCGCCGCCCTCGACGACTTTGGCATGCAACTGAGCGCACGCTATGCCGATCTTGCGAGCACCTATGGTCGCTGCGTGACCCAGCGTAACGCCTTGCTCAAGGAGGCCTGGTGCTGCCGCGAGATGCTCGGCGCGTGGAACGATTCGATTGCCCGCGCGGGCGCGGCTCTGCTCGTGCACCGGTTGGCCCTGCTCGACCGGCTGGCGGGCCATGTGCGTACTGCCTACGGGCAAGTGGCGTCCGGTGAAGCCGCCAACGTGTCCTATGCGTCCACGCTGGGGGATTTGCCCCAGGTCGATGATCGCGAAGAGCTGAAGGGCTGGGCGTACGAGCGCATGCTGGCTGCCCTTGATGAGCACGCCGACGAGGAAATTCGCCGCGGCGTGACGTTGGTGGGACCGCATCGCGATGAGATTGAGTTCACCGTGGCGGGTCGCTCTGCCCGCTCGTTTGCCAGCCAAGGCCAGCAGCGAACGTTGGTGCTGGCCTGGAAGGTAGCGGAGGTGGCCGTGGCTCGCGATGTCCTGGGCACCGCCCCACTGCTGCTTTTGGACGACGTGATGAGCGAACTCGACGGCGAACGCCGCAGTGCTTTCCTGCGGCTGATCGGCGATGATATCCAGACGGTCATAACCACGACCAACCTGGGGTACTTTACCGATGACCTGCTTGATCGAGCCAAGGTGGTGAGCATGGGTGAGACGTGCTAATTACGAGCGCGAGAGCGAAACGGTCGCCTTCAGTGGGTTTTTGAACGCAGAGCGCCAGCGCATCCTGGCGGCCGCGACACCTGAGCGCCGCGCGCAGATGGAGGCCGCCGAGGAGTCGCGCGCGGTCTATCGCGCGTGGAACGCGGTGTGCTCGGGCACGCGCGAGGGGCGGCATGTGACGGGCCTGCGCTACCTGCCCGAGTCCAATGAGCTGCTGGTATATCTCGATTCGCCCTCGTGGACGCAGGAAATGACGCTGTTGCGCGAGATCATTCGCGCGCGCATGGAGCGCGCCGGTGCGCATGTGGACGGCCTGGTGTTCAAAACCACCGCGCCCGGTCACACGCCGCCCGCCGCCAAGGAGCGCCTTCGCCCAGCGGCGACCGAGCGCCCGCCGGCCCCACACGCCGACCTCAGCGATGCCGAGCGCACCGAGATTGAGCGCCAAGTGGCGCCCATCGAAGACCAAAAACTGCGCGAGGCCCTCGAGAACGCCATGAGAGCCAGTGCCGAGTGGGCCAAGGGCGTGCAAAGCAAAAAAGAGCCTTAAATCGCATCTGGTGGCCTTGTAGAGCCAAATACCCTCGTTCCCGAGGGTATTTTTTTACGATAAACTAGTAAGGCTGTACACATTTTCTTGACTGAAGGAGGACGTGTGGCAAACGAAAACGATTACGATGGCGGCGAGATTAAGATTCTCGAAGGTCTCGAGGCCGTTCGTAAGCGCCCGGGCATGTATATCGGCTCGACGAGCGCCAGCGGTCTGCATCACCTGGTGTGGGAGATCGTTGACAACTCCGTCGACGAGGCCATGGCCGGTTTCTGCACCGAGATCCAGGTGACGGTCCACGCCGACAACTCCATCACGGTCGTCGACAACGGGCGCGGCATCCCCGTCGACGAGCACCCTGTTAAAAAGATTCCGACGCTCGAGGTCGTCATGACGATTTTGCACGCCGGCGGTAAGTTCGATAATTCGGCCTATAAGGTCTCGGGCGGCCTGCACGGCGTTGGCATCTCCGTCGTCAACGCACTGTCCAAGCGCGTGGTCGTTCAGGTTCGTCGCGACGGCAACACCTACGAGATGGAGTTCTCGCGCGGCAAGACCGTCAAGAAGATGGAGGTCGTGGGCACCTCGGATTCGACGGGCACCACCGTCACCTTCTGGCCCGACGACGAGATCTTCGAGACCTGCATTTACGATTTCGATACGCTGCACAACCGTCTGCAGGAGACAGCGTTCCTCAATAAGAACCTCAAGATCGTGCTGACCGACGAGCGCGAGGCGACTCCCCACGTGGAGGAGTTTTGCTACGAGGGCGGCATCATCGACTTCGTCAAGTTCCTCAACGAGGGCAAGGACGTCCCCGAGGCCTTTAAGGAGCCCATCTACATCGAGGGCAAATCGGACCCGGACGCACCTGTGGCCAAGATGGGCGAGGTTGAGGTTTCCCTGCAGTGGAATAGCGGCTACGGCGAGAACGTCATGTCGTTTGCCAACGACATCTACACCCCCGAGGGCGGCATGCACCTTGAGGGCTTCCGCACCGCGCTCACCCGCGTGATCAACGACTATGCGCGCAAGCAGAACCTGCTCAAGGAAAAAGACGCCAATCTGACCGGCGACGATGTGCGCGAGGGCCTTTCGGCCGTTATCTCGGTCAAGCTGCCCGATCCGCAGTTTGAGGGCCAGACCAAGGCCAAGCTCGGCAGCTCCTATATGCGCGCGCTGACGCTCAAGATCGTGACCGACGGCCTTGCCGATTACCTCGAGGAGCACCCTAAGCCCGCTCGCGAGATCGTCAAGAAGGCGCAGCAGGCCTGCAAGGCGCGCAATGCCGCCCGCAAGGCGCGCGAGGCGACCCGCCGCAAGAGCCTGCTCGAGACGGCGTCCCTGCCCGGTAAGCTCGCCGACTGCTCGGTGCGCGATGCCGAGCTGACCGAGCTCTTCATCGTAGAGGGCGACTCGGCAGGCGGTTCGGCCAAGGACGGCCGTCGCCGAGACATCCAGGCGATTCTGCCCCTGCGCGGCAAGATTTTGAACGTCGAGCGCGTTGGTGACCATCGCGCGTTCTCGAGCGACACCATCCAGTCGCTGATTACCGCGATCGGCTGCGGCGTCACGACGAGTGCCGGCGACGGCGGCGACTTCGATATCACCAAGGCGCGCTACCACAAGATCATCATCATGACCGATGCAGACGTCGACGGTGCGCATATCCGCATCCTGCTGCTGACGTTCTTCTACAAGTACATGCGTCCGCTGATCGATGCCGGCTACGTCTATGTTGCCTGCCCGCCCATCTTTGGCATTAAGGTGCGCAACAAGATCCACTACGTGTATCCCAACGGCCGCCAGCCCGAAGACGAGATCCTGCGCGACACCATCCAGAGTCTGGGCCTGAACCCCGACGATAACGACGAAGACGGCAAGGCCAAGGATGGCAAGATCACCAAGAAGCGCAAGGGCTATACCGTCCAGCGCTACAAGGGTCTGGGCGAGATGGACCCCAAGCAGCTCGCCTCGACGACGATGGATCCCAAGACCCGCATCCTGCAGCGCGTGTCGATCGAGGATGCCGTGGTGGCAGACCGCGCCGTGCGCGAGCTGATGGGCTCCGAGGTCGGCTATCGCCGCGAGTACATTGAAAAACACGCGCACGATGCGCGCTTCTTAGACGCCTAGCTTTCCCAGGCACCCCATCTTGCCCTTCAGGATTTCGGGCGCCGCACGCAAGGCGCGCGCCCTCATCCTTCAGGGCAACCTGGGGCACCTGGAAAACCTAGGAGGGTTATCCGGTGTTCCCGGTAATTCGTCTCCGTGGCAGGGAACTAATGGACCACGCAAACCATGAGGAGGTAACGTGGCAGACGATATCAACAATAACGAGGGTATGGGCGAGGCCGGCGATGCCGGCATGCCCGACGATCTGAAGCGCCTGCTTGCCCGTGCTGAGCAGGGCGAGGACGGCGATCCTGACG
>URBA01000051.1 GCA_900545905.1 uncultured Collinsella sp. | reverse complement strand
ATTCGTTGCGGCTGACGTGTCTGATGGGGGAGCGTCCCGGCCCTGCCGAAGCGGCGCTTCCTTTGCATGGCTGCTCGTATTGTCTGACGACGCCGCTTTCGACGTGGTGTGACCGTTGGTTCGGCTTTTCGGATGCCGAGGTCCGGGCTCTGTTGAATCATGCTGGGCGCGAGGAATACCTTGATGATGCGCGTGAATGGCTCGAGGGATATCGGTTTGGTAGGGCCTGTTGCTCGAGTCCAGCGCGTGTAATCGGTTTTCTGGACCGAGGCTGCACGGCGCCTGTGCGCGCCGATCTGTATGGGTATGCGGATTGCCTGAGTAGGGTAGTTGCCGGGTGGAATCTCGACCGCCTTTCGGTCTTGTTTGATTTGCTCGAGGCCTATGGGTGTGCTGAGGTCCCGCTTTGTTTGGGCACTGCAGAGCCAGATGTCTCGCCTGACGATGGCATGTGGACAGCGCTGTATCTGTCCGGTTTTCTCACGACGGATATGACTGAGGAGCCAGAGCATGGCGATCGGCTCCGTGCTTTGCGATTGCCCAATAACGAGCTTCGCCAGGCCTTGCGTCTAGTGATTGTTGAGTGGTTTGAGTGCGCTGCCGAAGACATTCGAGACGTCGATGCGTTTCGCGACGGGCTGTGCCGTGGGAACGAGGATACGGTGAGGCGGGCGCTAAGCCGCATCCTGGGGGATGCGGGAATCGGTGAGACCGACCCAGATAAGCCGCTACCATATCATCTGCTCTTGCAGGGACTCTGCTTTGGCTTGCCGGGCTATGCCAATCCTGCCTCGAGGCGAAAGTGTGGCGCGGGTCGCTGGGACATCCAGGTTTTCCCTACGGGTGCTGTGTTCGACGTAGCAGACACGATTGGCATGCTGGACGAGCGCCCACTGATAACGATTAACTTGATGTATGACCCCGATGTGGATGCGCTAGGGTTGGAATTGCTGGCCGTGCAGTCGCTACTCGACATAGAGCGCGACGGCATCGACGAAATCCGTGTGCCGCGCCCCGGCGTGGGTCGCATGCGCTGGGGGTTCGGTTTTGATGGGCAGCATGTGGCTACGGTGTGCCAGCTGCTTTAAGCGCCGAGGTGTTTCCGGCTTCCGTTACTCGGTGTCCTTCATGGGCGGCATGGGCTTCCAGTTGGGATCCTTAACGATCTTGCGGGCGTCCTTCATGCCACGGCGCAGCGCCGGAATGCCGGTCTTAAAGCACTTGTCAACGGCGGCCAGGCGAATGAACTCCTTGCAGAAGGTCGCGGCGTTGCCCAGACGGAACAGCACGGGGTGATAGTCGCCGTAAATCTGCATGTAGCGGGCCAGATAACCGCGGTTGCGCATGATGTAGTAGCGGTTGGTGTCGCTCGTAGAGTTGAGCTGGCGCTTGCCGGCGATATCCCAGTTGGAGACGGCGCGGGCACGCTTGAGCACCACGTCGGCGACCACGGCGGCGGGGAAGTGCTGGCTGGCTACGTAGCCGTAGCAGGCATCGTCGCCGTAGATAAAGAAGCGCGCGTCGGGCAGGCCAATCTTGTCGACCACGCGGCGCGAGAACATGCCGCCCTCAAAGCACAGCTGGTTCATGGCGCGATAGCCCTCGGGGCCTAAGTCCCACTTGGCGACGGGGTTAGGGATGCCGAGCGAAAG
Source organism: uncultured Collinsella sp. (assembly GCA_900545905.1). GTDB lineage: Bacteria > Actinomycetota > Coriobacteriia > Coriobacteriales > Coriobacteriaceae > Collinsella. The sequence continues at coordinate 6,615 of URBA01000051.1, read as the reverse complement.
GATGAGCTGGTACTGCCAAAAGAAGGCGCCGCCGTCAAAGTCCAGGCGCGAACCCTGGATGACGTCGTAGCGGTCGGTCCACTTGGCCAAGCGTTCGATGCCTTCGGGGATGACGAGCACGTCGTCGTCCATCACCCAGAACCACTGAGCGCCCAGGTCGTAGGCGCACTTGGTGCCGGCGGAGAAGCCACCCGCACCGCCGCCGTTTTCGAGCTGCGGGGCGTAGATGACACGGTCGGTGCCGCCCTGCGCGTCGGGCTGCTCGGTGTCGATGCCCCACAGGTTGGCCAGGCGCTCGTTGAATGCGATGCACATGGCCTCGGTCTCGCGCGAATTCTCGTTATCGACAATCACGATGCGCCATGGCGTTGCCGTGAGCTCGGTCATAGAGTCGAACAAGTTGGCCAGGAGTTCCTGACGCTTGTACGTAACGACGACGATGGCGAGCTTATCGATGGGAGCGGGAAGGGTTGAAGGCATGGGGCAATATATCCTTTCACGAGCGGCGCGCATGCGCTGCACGGAAGCTATCGAATACGTCCTTGGGACTGTCCTATTGTAAAGGCTCGGCGCGCCTTGACGGCAAGCTTTGAATAAAACGCAGGAACCTGCCACGGGCCCGCCGCATGACGTGGGGCTGCTTTGCCCGCAAGAGGCTCCATAGATTATATAAACGCCCGCTGGCGCGCTGACCCTTTGATACCATGAAACGACAGGTATTTCCTAAGGAGCACATTTGTCTACTAACGCCTCTGGCAGCCCTGTTCTGTCGCTGCTTATTCCCATTTACAATGTTCAGCGCTACCTGCGCGAGTGTCTCGATTCCGCCCTGGCGCAGACGCTCAAGGATATTGAGATCATCTGCATTAACGACGGGTCGACCGACAACTCGCCGGCGATTATCCACGAGTATATGGAGCGCGATGGACGCGTCAAGATGATCGACAAGGCCAACAGCGGCTACGGCGACTCGATGAACCACGGTCTGGAGATGGCGCGTGGCAAGTACGTTGGCATCTTGGAGTCCGATGACTTTATGGCGCCCGACGCACTCGAAAAACTTGTCTCGGCCGCCGATACCAATAATGCCGACTTTGCGAAGGCGAACTTTGATTTCTACTGGTCTAAGCCCGAGGAGCGCCGTTCGCTGCACGAGATGTTTAAGGCCAAGGACTGCGGCAAGCCGGTGCACCCGAGCGACACGACGCAGTTCTTTAAACAAAAGCCGTCGATTTGGTCGGCCGTGTACCGTCGCGATTTTCTTGAGCGCAACGGCATTAAGTTCCTGCCGACTCCGGGGGCATCCTTTCAGGACACGTCATTTGCCTTTAAGGTGATTGCGTGCGCCGATAAGGCTGTTTACCTGCATGATGCCGTGTTGTCGTATCGCCAGGACAACGAGAATTCCTCGGTCAATTCTTCGGCTAAGGTCTTTTGCGTCAATACCGAGTATGCCGAGATTGAGCGTTGGATTCGTGAGGATTATGCCCGCGACCACGTAAGCGTCGATGTCGCGCGCATGCTCAAGTTCAATCAGCTCATTAAGTACGATTCGTACATGTGGAACTACGTGCGCCTGGCGCCTAAGTTCTATAAGGAGTTCCTGGTTCAGATGGCCAAGGAGTTCCAAGCGGCCTTGGACGCCGGGGACTTTTCGCTTGACGACCTCAAGCCGTGGAAGCGCGCAAATCTCGCTGCCATCCTCAAAGATCCTGAGGGCTGGGTTGACGAGCATCCGAGTTTTGCGACGGATGGCGCCTTGGGGCGTGCTAAGTATTACGCCTCGGTTGGAGGCCCAGGCGTGGTTGCTGCCTTCCTCATCGAATCGCTGAGGGGGTAGGTCGGCATGGGAGAGGCCTCGTGTCCTAAAGCTACCATTGTCGTCCCCGTTTATAACTCCGCGCGCTCCATTCAGCGATGCCTCGATTCGCTGTTGGCTCAGTCCGAGCGCTCGATTCAGGTTGTCTGCGTCAACGACGGTTCGACTGATGATTCGTTTAACGTGTTGTGCCAGATCGCGCAGTCCGACGATCGCGTGCTGGTGATTGACCAGGAAAACGCGGGTGTCTCGTGTGCTCGAAATGCCGGTATCGATGCCGTCGAGGGCGAGACCGTCTTTTTTGTGGACGCCGACGATTACATCGATGCCCAGACGGTCGAGCGCGTGCTGCATTCCATGGAGTCTGCAGATGCCGAGGCCGCCGTTTTTGGCGGCGTCTGTGAACCTGCCGATGCTGCCCCCAAACGCGTCCAGCAACTCATTAGTCCCAAAGCTGGTATCTTTGGCGCCCGTGATCCCCAACTGCTGTTCCATTCGAATGCGCAGCCCTATGCCTGCCGTGCGGCTTTTTCGCGCGAGCTGCTCAATCGCGAAGGCATTCGCTTCGCCCCCGGTCTGGCTTTGGGCGAGGACGTCGTCTTCCAATTTGCGGCTTATGCGCTTGCCCGCAAGACCGTCGTCATGCCGGACAAGTTCTACCACTACGTGATGGAGAGCGAATCGGCGACGCACGAGTTCAACAGTGCCGAGGCTCGCGCCAAAAAACTTGACGCCCACATGAGGATGCTCGAGGAGGTCTTGGAGGACTGGGCGGCCTACGGTCTTTTGGACCTGTGCCCCGGCGAGCTGATAACTTGGTTTTTAGACCTAATCGTGTTCGACCTGGCGCGCTTGGATGCCGATGACTTCCATCGCGTGGCGGCTCGCGTCAACATGGACCTTACGACGTTTTTGGGAACGGAGTGGACGGATATGCCTGCCAAGGGCGCCGTTTGCCGTGTTGCCCACAAGTTCGTTGCGACGACCTCGGGCGTTTCGATGGCAGACGCCACGCTGTTCTATCTTTCGACTCGCGGTCTCAAAGCCTGCCTGGAGCGCTTTCTTTAATTCCAAGCGCTGCCGCCCGCCGCAACTCGGCTGCTAAAATAACCCTGTTACACGCTATTCAACAGGAGGTTCTCTTGCAGAACTCTGATACCCCTAAAGTTTCGCTGCTTGTCCCCATTTGCAATGTCGAACGCTACTTACGCGAGTGCCTCGATTCCGCCGTGGCTCAGACGCTCAAGGACATCGAGATCATCTGTATCAACGACGGCTCCACCGATAGCTCGCCGGATATCATCCGCGAGTACATGGAGCGCGACTCTCGTGTAAAGATGATCGACAAAGCCAACAGCGGCTACGGCGACTCGATGAACCGCGGCCTGGAGATGGCGCGCGGTGAGTACGTGGGCATCCTTGAGTCTGACGACTTTATGTTTGAGGATTCGCTCCAAAAGCTGGTCGCCAAGGCCGATACTGAGCATGCCGATGTGGTAAAGGGCGACTTTTACCTGTATTGGTCCACGCCCAGCGAGCGCCGTGAGCTGTTTGGGATCATCGACGAGCATATGACGGGCGCCGCGTATCGCCCCGTCGATCGCCCGGGCATCTTCTACCGCAAACCTTCCATTTGGTCGGCTATCTATCGGCGTGAGTTCCTCAACGACAATCAGATTCGGTTCCTTCCCACGCCGGGTGCCTCGTATCAGGACGCAGGCTTTAACTTTAAAGTTTGGGCTTGTGCCGAACGTGCCGCATTTATTGCGGACCCCATTTTGTGCTATCGGCAAGATAACGAGAAGAGCTCCGTTAATTCGCCCAACAAGGTGTTTTGCGTTTGCGACGAATATGCCGAGATGCAGCGCTTTTTGGATGAACGCCCCGAGCTTAAGGCTCAACTCCAGGGCATTTTAATGCGCATGAAGGTCGATACGTACCGTTGGAATGATGAGCGCCTGGTCGATGAGTTGCGCGAGCAGTTTTGGGAGAAGGCCTCTCCCGAGCTCAAGTCCGATTGGGATGCCGGTCGCTTTGACCTGTCGCTGTTTGATCCGCGTGGCGAGACCGACTTGCGCCTGATGGTCAAATCGCCCCGCGCCTATATCGATTCGCGCTTTGACTTTAAGAAGCCGGGCAAGCTCAATACGTTTAAGCATTACTTTAAGATTGGCGGCCTGCCGCTGGTCTGGCGCGTGCTGACGTATCAGCGCACCTACGGTGATAATCCGCACCCCGATGACGTTCCGGTCGCACAGTAGGAGCACTTGACTATGGCTACCCCCAAGATTTCCGTTGTCGTTCCCATCTATAACGTGGAGGAGTACCTGGCCTGGTGCCTGGACTCCCTGCTTGCGCAGGACATGCCCGATTGGGAAGGCGTGCTGGTCAACGACGGCTCGCCGGACGGTTCGCGCGATATTGCGGCTGCCTATTGCGAAAAGGACGCGCGCTTTACGCTGGTCGATAAGGAGAACGGCGGCCTGTCGAGCGCACGTAATGCAGGCATCGCTGCGTCCACGTCGCCTATCGTCGCGTTCTTGGATTCCGACGACCGCTTTACGCCCGATGCGTGCCGCGTGATCGTCGATGCCTTTGAACGCGAGGATTGCGACGTGTTGACCTTTGGCGCGAATCCGTATCCGCTGGAGGCGGGGTATCCGTGGCTTAACTATGCACTGAGTCCACGCGGTGTGTCGTTTGAAGGCTATAGCTCTGACCTGCTGTTTAAGGAAGCATCTCGCCCCTTTGCATGGCGCACCGCCTGCAAGCGTGAGTTTTTGCTGGGCAACGGGATCGTGTTCGATGAAACCGTCAAGTATGGCGAGGACCAGGTCTTCGATTTTGCCGTGTACGGTCGTTCGCACAAGACCGCGCTTATTTCGAACAAGCTGTACGACTACCGCGTGGCGCGCAAGGGTTCGCTCATGGACACCATGCGCTACGACGACGAGACACGTCTGCTGGAGCACGTGAAGATTTACTCCGCGGTGCTGGCTGACTGGCAGCGCGACGGTCTCGATGCTCAGCATGCCAATGACCTGGCGTACTTCCTCTGCGACCTGGTGCTGTACGATGCGCTCAGGTTGCTGGGTTCGGACTGCGGCAAGGTGTTTGCTGCCGTTGCCACGGCACTTGCCGACTTTGCTGTGGGTAGCGATGCTGCGCTCGCACAATGCGCTCCTTCTGTTGCCGCTATGGTGCGTGCGGCGCTTACCAGCAAGGCCCCCAATGCCCGTGAGTGCAAAAAGCTCATGTTCGATTACGACGTCTTGAGGTTTGGGCGCCTGGGTGCCTGCAAACGCATGGCAGCGAACGCCCTGGGAAAGCGAGAATTGTAGATGAGTATCAAGCGTTTGGCACTTTGCCGCAGTCAGGGCCGTCTGTTTGTGCTGCTTCGTTTTGCCGGTCAGGATGTCGCCGCGCTTATTGAGCGGGAGGGTTCTCAATCGTTTGCCCATGCGACGACGAGTGGTTCTTGTGTGCCGTCGCTGGTGCTCCCGGTCGATCATGGCCGTGTGCTGGCGCTTTGCCCTTCCGTTTCCGATTACGAGCGCGAGCTCGCCGTCTTGGTGCTTCCGTTTTTGGATGGCTCGTCGATGGATGTCGTTTTTGCATCCGGTGGCCAAAGGTTGGGCTCCATTCGCCTCGATAGCCGCGTGGCCAAGCTGGAATCCAAGATTAACTACAAAGCAAAGCCTGCGCTGTGTGCGCTTATCCGCGATGCGCAGCGTGGCGAACACTGCGGCCTCTACGAGATCGATGCCGTTCGTTATTTGCCGGCAGACGCCGGCGCGGCGTGGCGCTATGAGGTTACCTGGGCTGGAGACCCTCAGTGCGCACCTGAGCTCCAGATTTTCGATACGCATATGAATGCCATCGATGTCACCGTGCATGTGTTTGAATCGCAGATCGATGTGCCGCAGCAGAACGGATGCCGCGTCAATAAAATGTATCTGAGCGTGGAGATGCCCGAGGACATTCGAGACTTTGTTGCGATTGCAACTGATCCCGCGGGCCAGATTCAGAGCGGTTTTTGCGCCATGGATGGCCGCCTGTACAACGGTATGGTCGACGACAGCTGGAACCGCATGAAGGATGCGCGCGCGGATGATGCTGCCTATCGCCGTTGGTTTGAGCAACATCGCGCAAAGCCGGGCGACTTGGCGTGTCAGCGCGTCGCCGCGGCGGCATTCGCCTACAGGCCGCTCGTGAGCATTGTGGTGCCGTGTTATAAGACCGATCTGGTCTACCTGCGCGAGTTGCTGGATTCGGTGCTTGCCCAGAGCTATGACAACTGGGAATTGCTGCTGATGGACGCCTCGCCCGAATGGGATGCAGTGGCCAATCTTGTGGCAGCCGCTCGCGACGAGCGCGTCCGTCGCATCGAGCTGCCCGGTAACGGCGGCATCGTGGTCAACACCAACGCAGGTATTCAGCAAGCGACTGGAGACTACATCGCATTCTTGGACCACGACGACATCCTGGAACCGGATGCGTTGTTTCACTATGTTACCGTGCTGAACAAGGCTGCCGAGGACGGTCGCCCGCAGGTCCTGTTCTGCGACGAGGACATGTTCCAGAAAACGGGGGAGTGGGGCCAGCCGGTCTTTAAGACCAGGCTCAACGTCGACCTGCTCTATAGCCATAACTGCGTTACTCATTTTCTAATGGTGGAGAAGGCGCTCATCGATCGCATTGGCGTGTCGCCAGAAGACGTTGCGGGTGCCCAGGATTACGGCCTGACGCTCCGCTGCCTCGCGGCGGGCGCGCGCTTTGAGCACGTTGCGCACGTG
>URBA01000050.1 GCA_900545905.1 uncultured Collinsella sp. | reverse complement strand
TTGCAGGCAAAACCACACGCTACTTGGCGCGGCCCTCCTCATAGCGCTCGACCAGTTTGGCCTGAACGTCATAAGGCACCTGCTCATAGCCTGCGGGCTTCATGGTAAAGTCGCCCGTGCCGCGCGTGATAGAGCGCAGGCGCGTCGAATAATCCGTCAGCTCGGCCAACGGCGCCTGGGCAATGACCATGGTATCGCCGCGCTCATCGGTCTCCATGCCCGTCACGCGACCGCGCGATGCCGAGATGTCGCCCATCACGGCGCCGGCGTAGCTCTCGGGGATAGTCACCGTAATTTCCTCGATGGGCTCCAGCACCACCGGGTCGGCATCGGCGCATGCCTTGCGCAGGCCGATGCGAGCCGCCGCGCGGAACGCCATCTCGTTGGAGTCGACGCTGTGATACGAGCCGTCGTACACAGCCACGCGAATGCCCGTGAGCGGGTAGCCGGCAATGATGCCGTCCTTCATGGTCTCCTGGACACCCTTGTCCACGGCGGGGATCAGCGAGCGCGGAATACGGCCGCCCACGACCTCGTCCACAAACTCGTAGCCGTCGCTCGTGCCGTCGGGCCCAATGAGCGGCTCAACGCGCAGCCAGCAGTCGCCATACTGACCGGCACCGCCAGTCTGCTTCTTGTGGCGGCCCTGGGCACTCGCCGTGCGGCGGATGGTCTCGCGATACGGAATGCGGATCGGCACGCTTTTGGCCACGACCTTGGTGCGGTCCTCCAGACGGTTGAGCAGCACCGAAACCTGCGCCTCACCAACGGCGGAGATAATGGTCTGGCCGGTCTCCTCGTCGCGGTCGATGCTCATGGTCGGATCGGCCTTGCAGGCCTTCTCGATAAACGTGTAGAGCTTCTCTTCGTCGCCGCGATTCTCGGCCTCGATGGCGATGCGGTACTGCGAGTTGGGGAACTTAAACGCCGCAGCCTCGACCTTGCCGGTAATCGAGAGCGTATCGCCCGTCTCGGCCGCCAGCTTGGGTGCCACGATGATGTCGCCGGCATAGGCGTGACCGACCTCGGTCATGTCGCGGCCGCACATCACATACAGGTGAGCCAGACGATCGCTCTTGCGGGTACGCGCGTTGATCAGCTCAAGGCCCGGCTCAAGCGTGCCCGTCAGCACCTTGATAAAGCTGATGCGACCCTGCTGCGGATCGGCCAGGGTCTTAAACACAAACGCCACCGGGCGGTCATCGTCGCTCGAAATCTTGAGCGAATCGCCGTCGATAAGCGGCATCTCGCCATAGTCGGTCGGCGCTGGGAAGTACGTCGCGATGTCGTCCATCAGCGAGTTGACGCCCTGCTCCTTAATGCAATCGCCCGCAAAGACCGGCACAAAGATGCGCTCGGCAATCGCCTTCGACAGCAAGCCCTCAAGCTCCTCCTGCGTCAGTGTCTCCTCGCCTTCCAGGTACTTCATCATCAGCTCGTCGTCAGCCTCGGCCACCAGCTCGCACAGATGGTCATGGGCCTCCTCGGCCTGGGCACGATACTCCTCGGGAATCTCCGACTCAACGGCCTCGGCGCCGTTGCAATGGCGCGCCTTCATGCGCACCAGGTCGATGATGCCGTCAAAGTCCTCGCCCTCGCCCCAGGGAAGGGTCACGGCGCCCAGGCGCGTGCCAAAGCGCTCCTGCAGCAGGTCCATCGTGGTCGCAAAGCTGGCCTCGGAGCGCGACAGGCGGTTTACGAACACCGCACGCGCCAGGCGCAGGTCCTCGGCGGCATACCAGAGCTTAACCGTCGTAGGCTGCGGGCCAGCCTCGGCGTCGACCACAAACAGAGCTGTCTCGCAAACACTCATCGCGGCAAAGGCGTCGCCAATAAAATCGGGGTAGCACGGGGCATCGAGCACATTGATGCGCGCGCCCTTCCAGTCGATCGGCGCAATGGTCGTCGAGATGGAGAATGAACGCTTGACCTCTTCAGGGTCATAGTCGAGCGTAGGCTTGGTGCCGTCGTGGCCGCCCAGACGGGCGGTCTTACCGGAAAGGTGGAGCATGGCCTCGGCGAGTGAAGTCTTGCCCACCCCGCCTTGGCCTACGAGCACCACGTTCCTTACATTGCCGGTCTTGGGAGCACCCATGATGACCTCCTTGCAGGGCCGCGCGCAATGCGCGACGCCAACGGGGAGAGTTCGCGGTCGGTGCCATCCCGGGAGCAGCATGGTCGGCAGCCGAGCCGACTCACCCTCCAAATGTCCTATGCCACCACCCTACCCTCACGGGCGACCGTCCATGCACACCTTTCGGCACACGTATGAATACAGGCGGCGAGAGGAAGAGACAAGCTTGTGAGGCGATTATTGAACCCCGTCGATGCTAACAAAAAGCCGCCACAGACCGTAAGACCTGCGGCGGCTTCGCCTCAATTAATAGCTGAGTAAATACCTGAGCCTATCCCTCGATACGGCTCAAGAACTCACGGGTGCGCTGCTCGCGCGGATGGTCGATGACCTGCTCGGCAGGACCCTCCTCGACAATACGACCGCCATCCATAAAGACCACGCGGTCGGCAACATCGCGCGCAAACTGCATTGCGTGGGTCACGATCACCATCGTCATATTCTGCGCCGCAAGGTCTTTAATGACACGCAGCACCTCGGCCGTCAGCTCGGGATCGAGTGCCGAGGTCGGCTCGTCAAAGAACAGGATCTCCGGGTCGAGCGCTAGGGCGCGGGCAATACTCACGCGCTGTTGCTGACCGCCCGAAAGCTCACAAGGAACCTTGTTCTCGTTGCCCGTAAGCCCCATCTGCGCGATCAACTCGCATGCACGTGCCTCTGCCTGCTCGCGCGGGCGCTTAAGAACGCGGATCGGCGCATCGGTGATGTTTTTCATCACGGTATAGTGCGGGAACAGATTGTAGTTCTGAAACACCAGGCCAAATCGCGAGCGCGCCTGCCTGGGCACATCGCCCTTCGCATAGACCGCGCCCGAACCCGCATCCGTCGCAACGGCAAGGTCGCCAAACGAGAGCGAGCCTCCGTCGAGCGTCTCGAGCAGCGTGGCACACCGCAGCAGCGTGGACTTGCCGCCACCCGAAGGCCCGATAATCGCCACGACCTCTCCACGCTTTACCTCGAGCGAGATATCCTTGAGCACCTCATTGCCGCCAAACGCCTTACGTGCGTTTTCGATTTTCATCACTGAGTTAGTCATGATAATAGTCCAGCTTCTTTTCGGCGGCGCCCAGCAGCATCTCGACCACAAAGTTAAAGACCCAGTAGATCAACGCCGCAATCGCAAACGGCACCATGCTCACTTGCGAGGCGACCAGCGCCTTGGCCGTCGAGAACATCTCCCCCACGCCGATGGCAAACGCCAGCGACGTGTCCTTGACCAGCGTGATGATCTCGTTGCCCATCGCCGGCAGAATACGCTTGGCAACCTGCGGCATCACAATGTACAAAAACGTCTGCAGGCGCGAGTAGCCCAGCACCTCGGCGGCCTCGTATTGACCGCGCGGAATGGACTGCAGGCCCGAGCGATAGATCTCGGCAAAGTAACCGGCGTAGTTGATGATGAACGCTACGACGCACGCCGTCCACTTGGAATCGGGCGTGAGCGAAATGCCAAACACGTAGTACGGGGCAAAGTAGATGGCAAACATCTGCAGCATGAGCGGCGTACCGCGCATGACCGAAATGTAGATGCGCGCAATCCAGCGGAGCGGCGCAATTTTGCTCATGCGCATAAACGCCACGGGGATTCCCAGCGGAATCGACCCCAGCAGCGTCAGCACAAACAGCTGCAAACTGACCAAGAATCCCTGGCCGAGCATCTGCATCATGACCTGAATAGACATTACTTGAGCACCCAATTATCGAAAGACAGACCGTAATCTGCATATTTATCGCAGAGGTCCTTGACCGTGCCATCCTCGTAGAGTGCCTTGAGCGACTCAGTCACGGCGTCCGCCGACTTGGTGTCGCCCTTCTTAAAGCCAACGGCGTAGTGCTCGCTGGACAGCGGCTTGTCGAGCTGCGTATAGGCATCGGGCTTGGCGGCAAGCTGATACTGGGCAATCGAAAGGTCGCAAGCCACGGCATCGACCGCGCCGCTCTCGAGCTGCATAAAGGCCGTGTTGTACTCGCCGATCGTGTCGAGCGTGGCAAACGTCGCCGCCAGATCCTTCTGGTCACCCTCGAGCACATCCTGCGCAGCGGAATCGGTCTGCGTAATCACGGTCTTGCCGGCAAGATCGTCCCAGCTCTTGATGCCCGCATCCTTCTTTACCACCAGCACCTGCTCGTTGAGCATGTACGGCTCGGAGAACGTGTAGTCGTCCTCGCGACCCTCCATGGTAAAGCCGTTCCAGATGCAGTTGATGGCACCCGAGTTGAGCAGCGTGTCTTTGGCATCCCAGTCGATAGCCTCATACTCAACGTCCCAGCCCTGCTTGTCGGCAACGGCCTTGGCAAGGTCGAGATCAAAGCCCGTGTACTCACCGTCATCGCCCACAAAGCCGTACGGAGGATAGGACTTGTCAAAGCCCACGACGAGCTTCTTGGACTCCGCCGCGCCCTTCACGTCCTTGGCTGCAGCAGAACCGGCAGCGGAACCCTTGCCGGCACCACCGCCGCAACCGACAAGACCAAGGCCAAGCACCGTGGCGAGCGAGCCGGCTAGACCAACAAACTGACGACGAGACATATCGGTATTCATGGTATTCCCCCTCGATAGCACTTTAGTTAGGTAAAGTGAGTCATGTAACGTTCAGAATCATACACTTTACCTTGATAGAGTACAAGGGAGGGTTTGCCCGCCGGGTGCCGGGGCAGGGGTTAAGTTTGCTGCTCTACAGTCCTGCTCACGACGGAGAGCACATTAAGTGCTCTCCTGTTCGTGCGGAACTCGCGACAAACTTAACCCCTGCCCCGGCACCCGGCGGGCAACCTTCGTTGAACTTATCACTGTCATGAAATGGCCGCTTGTATATCGTCCTTTAACTTGGAACGGTACAATGCTTGCAGCTTTCAATTTATACATTAGTGGGGTTAATTCATGGCAGAATCTCGTGCGGAGCGTAGGGCTCGTCGTGCTTTGATTGAGGCGGCCGAGGGGTCGGAGGAGAAAAAATCTTCTCAGAAATCCAAGTCGTCTCAGGATGCGAAGGGCAAGGCTAAGGCCAAGCGCCCCAGTTCTCGTCGGAGCGAGGATAAGGCATCTCAGACTCGCTCCAAGCGCTCGCATAAAGATCAGGTTTCGTCTGCGCGTAAGGCTGTGGACCCCAAGTCCCCCTGTTCGATCATGAAAGCTTGCGGTGGGTGCACGGCGCTCAATCGTCCTTATAAGAAGCAGCTCGCCGCCAAGCAGGCTGCTATGGAGGAGCTTTTTGCTTCGCTTTGCGAGCGTGAGGGCATTGCTGTAGATCCTATTCGTGGCATGGGTGTCACCCTGGGCGACCCGGGCAAATATCCTGCGCCGCGTGGCTTTCGTCATAAGGCCGCCACTCCCTTTGCTCCCGGTAAGGAGGGCGTTGTCCGTTGCGGTTTCTTTGAGCGCGGCACGCACAAGATCGTTGCCGTACCCGAATGCCCCGTCGAGGCACCGGGCGCCCGTCAGATTCTCAACGGCATCGCACGCGAAGCTGAGCGGTTGCATATTCCCGCCTTTAACGAGGACAAGCATCTTGGTTTGCTTCGCTATGCCGTCGTCCGCTGCGGTTGGCGCACCGACCAGGTCATGGTTACGCTCGTGACCGCCCAGCGCGACTTACCGCATGCGCAGGAGTTCTTTGAAGCCGTCGCGGCGCTCGATCCGCATATCGTCACCGTTGCCCAAAACATCAACGGACGCCCCGGTAACGCCATCTTGGGTGAGGAGACTCGTATCGTCTATGGCGCCGAGTGCATGCGCGACCAGCTACTCGGCTGTGAGTTCGATATCTCCCCCACCGCGTTCTACCAGACCAACCCGCAGCAGACCGAGCTGCTCTATCAGCTCGCGATTGACGGCATGGACCTGCAGCAGGGTGACATTCTTATGGATGCCTACTGTGGCAGCGGTACCATCGGCCTTTGCGCAGCTAAAGATGCCCAGAACAAGGGTATCGGCATTATGCTGCTCGGCGTGGAGCGCAACCCGGCGGGCGTTGCCGACGCACGCTGCAATGCCGAGCTCAACGGCCTCACCCGCAGCGCTTGGTTTATGGCCGACGATGCCACCGACTACATCCTAGATGCCGCCGATAACAACGAGCGGGTCGATGTCCTTTCCATCGACCCGCCGCGCGCCGGTTCCACCCCCGAGTTCCTCGAGGCCGCCTGCGCACTTAAGCCGCGCCGCATCACCTATATCAGCTGCAATCCCGTCACCCAAGAGCGTGACCTACACCAGCTCCTCGACGGTGGCTATCGCCTGCTCAAGATCACGCCCGTCGACATGTTCCCTCACACCGACCACACCGAAACCGTAGCGGTCCTCGAACGCCGCTAACCAACCTCAGTAGATTTTTGGGACAAGAAAGGGGGCGACCCGTCTGGGCCGCCCCCTTCGCTTGGTTTATAAATTCCGCTACATCCCCTTGCGCAGGTCGCACACGCCGGCTGCCGCCATCTCGCGCAGCAGCGTCTCGCGATCGCGCGTCACGATCAGATCCAACGGGAAGTGAATCTCGTCGAGCATCTTGCGAGCGTAATCGAGCTTACCAATTGCCATGCCAATGTGCGCATCGGTCGAAACGCCAATGCCCACGCCCAGCTCGGCGCAGCGCTCGGCAATCTTGCGGCATACGGCCCAATGCTCAGTGTCGACACCGTGTTCAAGACTATGGTTGTTGATCTCGATAATCTTGTGCTTGGCCTTAGCTGCCAACAGCACCTCGTCGATATCGAACGGCACGCCCGAACGCCCCGTGTGACCCAGCATGAACACCTTGGGGTGCTCCAGGGCATTGATATACATCTCGGTCGTCTGGGCCAGCGTCGCGCCCTCAGCAATCTGCGGATTATGCACGCTTGCAACCAAATAATCCAAATTACGCGTAACCAAATCGAACAGTGAATGCTGACGGCTGTACGAATCGCCGGCGATATCGAGCGTGACAGGAGTGTCCTCGCCAAACAGGCTTCCGTCCAGCGAAACGATATCGGCCTCGGCACCACGCAGCACCAGCACGCCGCTCCAAATGCGCGGCCAGATATCCTGGTTGATAAAGAACTGGTAACTGCGCAGGTCATTGGGGCAAGCCGTAACCATAGAGCTCAAATGGTCGGCAGATCCGAGCACCTGCAGACCACGCTCTGCCGCCCAGTACACATTCTCCTCAATGGTCGAATATGCATGCGCAGAGAACATCGTATGGGTGTGAATGTCACAAGAAAGCAGGTAGGGCATCAGGTCTCCTTATCTGGCACGGCCGTCGCTTATATTCATTGTACGCATAGCCTTCGATAGTCGTAAAACCACTCCATCCCAAAGACACAACGTCCATGACAACGGGGTCCGGCTTAACACCAAACCCCGTTTCACGTAAAACAATGTAGGCAGAGCGCTTTACTTTTAACGATACTCGTCCGCCAACTGTTTCCAAGCGGGTAGCGAATTGACAATCGTTTCGTAGCTCACGCAATAGCCCAGGCGGAACCAACCCGGCATACCAAAGCTGTCCGAGGGAACCGCAAGCAACTCATACTTCTTTGCGCGCTCGCAAAACGCATTCGCATCGGACTCCAACGCTTTCACCCATAGGTAGAACGCGCCATCCGGCTCAACATAGGTGTAGCCGTACTCCGCTAGTGCGTCGGTAAGCGCGGTGCGGTTACGTGCATAGGCCTCAACGTCACTCGGCTCATCGATGCAGTCGATAATTACGCGCTGGAAGAGCGCCGGCGCGCACACAAAGCCCAGCGTACGGGCGGCACCGGCAACAGCCGGCATCAGACGCGCAGCCTGCGGATTGATATTGGGAACCAGGATCCACCCCACGCGCTCGCCCGGCAGCGAAAGTGACTTGGAATACGAGTAGCACACGATGGTGTACTCGTAGATCGAAGGCACCCAAGGCACCTCGGCGCCATAGACAATCTCGCGATACGGCTCATCCGAGATAAGCATGATCGGGTTCTCGGGATCGCGCTTGGCGTTGACCTCGCGTAAAACATCGGCCAGTCGCGTCAGCGTGTCGCGCGTATATACGGCACCGGTCGGATTGTTGGGCGAGTCGATGATGACGGCAGCCGTCTTATCGGTAATCGCCTTGAGCACGTTATCCACGCTCAGCTGGAACGTATCTTCATCGGCGAGCGCCTCGACACACGTACAGCCGGCCTTCTCAATCCACACACGATACTCCGGGAAGTACGGGGCGATAACAATGACCTCGTCACCCGGGTTCGTAACGGCATTGAGCGTGCAGGTGAGCGAAGCCGCCGCGCCCACGGTCATAAAGACATCCTTGCCCTCATAGCTCGTACCGAAGCGGCGGTTGAGCGATTCGACGACGGCTGCTCGACCTGTCTCTTATACACATCTCCGAGCC
>URBA01000049.1 GCA_900545905.1 uncultured Collinsella sp. | reverse complement strand
TCGCAGGAGGGAGAGGGCGTCGGCGGCGTTCATGCAGTAGCCGACGGTGAAGTTCCAGACGGCGAACTCGCGGCCGGTGTCGAGTTTGCGGCGACGCATGTAATCGATGTCACGGGGTTCCTCGAGCATCATGTGGTCGGCGAGGGCTTCAAGCGAAGTGGCGTACTTGGCAAGGTCGAGCGTGAGCAGATCGTTGATATCCATCATGGCTAGGCCTCCGCTTCGATCTCGACGATTTCGTTTTTGATGTACATACCCTGGTTGTCCCAGACGTTGCGGCAGGCGGCGGCAAAGCGCTCGCGGTCGGCCTCGCAGATGCGGGCGAACATGTCGCAGGTGCCAAAGGGCTCACACACGTCAAAGAAGATGCAGATCGACGACCAACCGCCATACCAGCTCACGGCGCCTGCCGGCTCGTGAAAGACGGGGTTCTCGATGTGCTCGTAGTTGGCGATGGGACCCGATACGGGATAGGTTACCTCGGTATCGCAGACCTTGGCCGAGAAGATGCGCGATTCGACCGGACAGGATGCCTCGAACAGCTCGCATGTCTCGGGCGCTTCGTCCCAAAGCATGTCGGCGAGAAACGTCTCGTCATTCAGCGTAATCTTGAGCATTTTTGTCATAGATAGGACCTCCTCAATCCGTCGCTCAAGGGGCTCGCTGGCGGAAAAGGAGAAGACAGCAGCGGGGTCGCCGAACCCAAACTTCACGACAGACATCTGTCGCCCCAGCCCGCGCTGTTCTTCGCTAAAGTACCATGCCGCAATTGCGCGCGCAATATCAGTTTTTGATTTTCTGGAAGCGGCAATCGATGAGACGGCTCGCCGGCTGCCGGCCGGCGCGCGGCATGGGCACTCGGCTATTCCTTAAGTTGGATGAAAAACGCCATGTTATTGCAAGGGTGCATACTCGTTCATTAAGTGCATAGAATCTCGTATAGTGCGAGTAAGATTTTGCGCTATCTGTTTTGTGTTTAGCAAAGATATAGTTTGCATAATCCCATCTAATCCTCGCTCTATTTAAATAAAGTTGCACGTAAATGGCGTAAACATATCTGAGCTGGGGTTCTGTACGCTGAGCGGATAAAAACGACCGTTCACCGTTCAACTATTTTCAAAATGAATAAAATGAGCGATAAAGAGAATATAAACCTTAATAAACTCGCGTATCGCACGGACGCGGGTTATTAATGGGTTGTAGGCCTTTTACAGAAAGGATTCCAGCAATGTCTAAGCCTCTTGGCAAGCCCGATCGTATTGTCGTCGCCCTTGGCGGCAACGCCCTCGGCAACAACCCCGTTGAGCAGATCGAGGCCGTGAGCAACACCGCTCACGCTCTTCTCGGCCTTATCGAGCAGGGTAACGAGATCATCATCACCCACGGCAACGGCCCGCAGGTCGGCATGATCCAGAACGCCTTCGCCGCTGCCCATGACGCCATCGGTACCCCCGAGATGCCGCTGCCCGAGTGCGGCGCCATGTCCCAGGGCTACATTGGTTATCACCTGCAGCAGGGCATCGGCCGCGAGATGCACAAGCGCTATAAGCGTTGGCACGCCGCCACCGTCGTCACCCAGATCGAGTGCGACCCCGACGATCCCGCATTCAAGAACCCGACCAAGCCCATCGGCCCCTTCTACACCGAGGAGCAGGCCAAGGAGTTCATGGCCGAGGATCCCTCCAAGGTCTTCGTCGAGGATTCCGGCCGCGGCTGGCGTCGCGTCGTCGCCTCCCCCGATCCCAAGAAGATCGTCGAGGCTGACTCCATCCTTAACCTGCTCGACAACGAGTTCATCGTCATCGCCTGCGGTGGCGGCGGCATCCCCGTTGTCCGCGACTACGAGAACAAGGGTTGCTACAAGGGCGTTCCCGCCGTCATCGACAAGGACCTGGGCGGCGAGCTGCTGGCCGAGGACTGCGACGCCGACGTTCTGTTCCTGCTGACTGCCGTTGAGCATGTCGCCATCAACTTTGGCAAGCCCAACCAGGAGGAGCTCGAGGACCTCACCGCCGACGAGGCCGAGCGCCTGGCCGACGAGGGCCAGTTCGGCAAGGGTTCCATGGAGCCCAAGGTCCGCGCTGCCATCAAGTTCGCCCGTTCCCGCAAGGGCCGCACCTGCATCATCGGCGCCCTGGACAAGGCCGCCGAGACCATGGCCGGCCTCTCCGGTACCCGCATCCACGAGTAGTCTCTACTCTGTTGCCTCTCTCGTGGGCGCCAGGCAAAGCGCCCACAAACTAGCCTCTCTTCATGAGCCCCGCAGTCCGCTCCGGCTGCGGGGCTTTTGCTATTCACCTAGTCATTGGGGACAAACCCGGCACTTGGGGACGGTCCTTTCCTGCCGGCAGCTTGGGACAGTCCTTAATAGTCATTGGGGACGTTCTTAAACGACTAGCCAAACAAGAACGTCCCCAACGACTACTCATTTAAGTCTGTCCCCAATGACTGCCCAATGGCTGGGAAGGCGCATCCCACACCGACGCATTGCCTTCGGGCCCTCTCCCCAGGCTCTCCATAGCTCAGCTGGACTCCCCGCAACCTGTTCCGAGTTGGCGGAACGAGCGTGACGTGGAGTGTCATTCTTTACCGCGTTAGACTAGACGCAGGGAAAGGAGGAGGACATGGATGCTCGCGTCAAGCAGCTTGTAAATATGATCGAGGACGCTCAGCCTGTCGCTGTCGCGGTACTTGCCAAGCGTCTCGAGGTAAGCGAGCGCGCCGTGAGAAACTATATCCATCGCGCAAACGACAACCTTGCAGGGGTTGCACGCATCGTTGGCAGCAAGGGGCAGTATCGTATCGATGTTGCACGTGCAGATGAGCTTGCTCGCTTGCTAGACGGTGCGGCTCTGGCCCATCCGGGCATTCCTGATACGCGCGACGGCCGTGTGTCCTTCCTTCTTAACGACCTCCTCATGCGGTCCCAGTGGGTGACGATTGAGGAGTATGCGGATTTACTCTACGTTTCGGCGCGAACTCTGTCCAATGACATGCGTCTGGTAGAGCAGAAACTCGCCCAATTTGACTTAACGCTCGAAAAGCGCCCACGCTACGGAATCCGCGTTGCGGGCGGGGAGTCGCAGCGGCGCCTGTGCCTGGCCTCGCTGGTGAGGCCCGTGTTGCCCGACACCGACGATGCAAAGCTCGCCGAGCGCCTGCGGGCCATCGCCGCATGTGTGGACGATGCTCTGACGGCCTCGCCCGTCACGGTGAGCTCGCTGGCATCCCGCAATCTCATCATGCATCTTTACATTGCTCTTGGCCGCATCGAGCAGGGCTGCTATGTCCCAGCTGCAGAATCGGACGTTCAAAAACTGGAGGGAACGCGCGAATACGCCGCGGCTTTCCAGATTGCCGCAAACATCAAGGATGCCCTGGGCGTGAGCATGCCCCGAGAAGAGGTTGCCTTTATCGCAATCCATTTGCTCGGCAGGGGCACGGGCGTGCCCGAGAAGGGCTCTGCCGTTATCTCGGACGAGATGTGGGAGATTGCTTCCGAGATGGTACGTGCGGTCAACGATGAGTTTAGGTTTGACTTTAGCGGCGATCTTGAACTTCGCATGAACCTTGCTCGGCATATCGGCCCTCTGGGCTATCGCCTTGAATATCACATGCATATGGATAACCCCATGCTGTCCGATATCAAGACGAGGTTTCCGTTGGCCTATTCGATGGCAGCTGGCACCTCGCAGGTACTCGAGCGTCATTTTGGCAGCCAGCCCTCTGATGAAGAGCTCGGCTACATCGCCATGGCATTTGCCCTGGCCCTCGAGCAGCAAGCCGACCAGCCGCGTCGCAAACGCATCCTGATCGTGTGCGCCTCGGGAGCGGGAAGCGCCCGTATGCTCGAGCACCAGTACCGCAAGCAGTTTGGCATGTATATCGATTCGATTGAGACATGCGATGTCGCCCGCGTGGGAACGTTCGATTTTTCGCATATCGACTACGTGTTCACAACGGTGCCGCTCAACGTCAAGTTGCCCGTGCCCGTCCGCGAGGCCGATTTCTTCTTGGAGACGAGCGATGTCAACGCTATCCGCAAGGTGCTGAGCGACGACACTGCGCAATCGGACTCCGTGAGCTCTTTCTTTAGCCGTGCCCTGTTCTTCAACCGCGTTGAGGCGTCGTCGAAGCAGGCCGTTCTCCGATATCTCTCCGAGCGCGCCGTCGAGAGCGGCCGTGTCGATGCCCAGTTTGCCCAAGAGGTCGCCGAGCGCGAGAGCGCGAGCGCCACCTCGTTTGGCAATGGGGTAGCCATGCCCCATGGGATGCATCCCTTGAGCGCCGAGGCCTTTGTTACCGTGGGCCTGCTCGAACACCCCATTCTTTGGGACGAATACGGCCATGAGGTCGATATCGTCTTTATGGTGTCGTTTGCCCGGTCGGGCGGCGATGAGGCGCGGATCTTGAGCTCACTGCTCGCCGAGATCTTTATGGACCGCCAGGGGGTCGAGCGCCTACGCGAGCGCCGGTCCTGGCATGAGCTGATGGCGCTTGTGCAAGCGCATACGGCTTAAGACTTCTTTTGTCGATAACCCTGTCTGTCTACCTGCAATAAACCTCGAGGATTGCGGGCGGGAGATAGGCGTTTCGAATATTCAAGTACAAACCAAACATCACGGGAGAGGAGACCGTTATGGACGATCAGGGAACCGAGATGGTTTCGTTTCAGCTGGTCGCTGCAGCGGGAGAGGCACGCAGCCTTGCCTTCGAAGCCCTTGAAAAGGCAAAAGCGGGGGATTTTGACGCCGCCGCCAAACTCATGAAGCAGTCAAAGGATGCGGGAATCAAGGCTCACCACATCCAAACGCAGCTGCTTTCGACTGAGGCAGCGGGCGAGCATCTGTCGGTGGATGTGTTGCTGGTCCATGCTCAGGACCACCTCATGTGCTCCATGCTTGCTCAGGAGCTCGTGCAGGAGCTGATCTGCCTGTATGAGTGCACTGCAACCAAGAACGCCTAGCGGCGTGCGGTGACTATCCAACCAATCAATGCGAAGGGAATCCCTTATGAAGATCCTTCTTGTTTGCGCAGCTGGTCTGTCTACAAGCATTCTGATGAAGAAACTCGAGAAATATGCGGAGCAAAACGGCATCGAGCTCGATATCGATGCGGTGGGTATCGGCGAGTATCAGGAGACGTGCGCCAATTATGACGTGCTGCTCTTGGGGCCGCAGGTGTCCTACCAGCTCAACACCGTCAAGCAGGGGAGCGGTAAGCCGACCGCGGTCATCCCCGCACAGGACTACGGCATGGGCAACGCCGCCAACGTGCTGGCACTCGCCCAGTCGCTGTTGGGTTAGGAGGCGACCATGGAGAAGTTCATGACCCTGCTTCAGGAAAAACTGACCCCTATCGCCAATTTCTGCGGCACCGAGCGCCACTTTGCCTCCATGCAAAAGGGCTTTATGAGCGCGATCAGCTTCATCTTGGTATCTGCCGTCTTTATGATCCTCGCCAACCCGCCGGTCACGGCCGACCTGGTGGCGCAGGGCGGGTTCTGGTCCGTCTTTGGCCCTTGGCTCGATTTTGCGACGGCCAATAAGCTCACGCTGCTCATCCCCTTCAATATGACGATGGGCATACTGTCGGTGATCGTGACGTTCGCAATCGCCTATAACCTGGCGGGCACCTACAAGATGCCCAAGCTTAACGCCGGCATGACCTCGCTGGTGATGTTCCTGATCGCCGCGGCGCCGTCGTCCTACTACCAGCTTGCTGACGAGTCCGTGCTCCAGGCGGTCCCCTGCACCTATCTGGGTGCGCAGGGCCTGTTTACCGCCATCATCGTTGCCTTGGTCTCCGTCGAGGTCACGCGCTTCTGCCAGACCAAGGGCATCACCATCAAGATGCCCGATGGCGTGCCGCCGTTTTTGTCCGAAACCTTTGGCGCCATCGTACCTATGCTCGCCAACATCCTCATCTTCTTTGGCGGCAACCTGCTGATCCAGATGATCGATCCCGCGCTGTCCATCCCCTCGGTTATCGAGAAGCTGCTCGCTGCCCCGCTTTCCGTCGCAGTTGACTCTGTGCCCGGCGCACTGCTTATCTGCTTCATGACGCTGCTGTTTTGGTGCTTTGGCGTCCACGGCAACATGATCGTAATGCCCATCACCGCCCCGGTCTCGCTTGCCGCCTTTGCCGCCAACGCCTCGCTCTATGCTGCCGGGCAGCCGCTTGAGTTCCACCCGGTGCTCATGTCGTTGGCCATCAACCTCATCGGCGGCACGGGTAATACGTTCTCTTTTGTGGCGCTCTGCGCGTTTAGGGCAAAGTCGCAGCAGCTCAAGGCATTTGGCAGGGCATCGATCGTGCCGAGCTTCTTCCGTATCTCCGAGCCCGCGATCTTCGGCGCGCCCATCATCTTCAACCCGATCCTCATGATTCCGTTTGTGCTAGGCGGCATGATCTCGGCCCTGCTGTATTGGGGTGCGGTCTCACTGGGTCTTGTCTCTAACTTCTACATCTTGGTGAGCGGCACGTTCCCCATCTTCGTTCAGGGCTTTGTCCAGTGCCTCGACCCGCGCATCTGGGTGTTTACGATCGTTTTGATCGTGGTCATGGCTGTGGTCTGGTACCCGTTCTTTAAGGTGTACGATAACCAGCTCCTGGCTCAGGAGCAGGAGAACGCCGCGGCAGCTTCTGCCGAGGATGCTGAGTAGCATGAGTTACTTTGACAGAACGTCTGCCGCCGGTATGCCCGAGGGCTTTTTGTGGGGTGGTGCCCTCGCCGCCAACCAGGCCGAAGGGGGCTGGAACGAGGGCGGCCGCGGCATGTCGCACTCCGACCTGATCCCACAGGGTTCCGACCGCTGGGATGTAATGTTTGGCAGGCAAAAGCCCGTGGACGATCCGGACAGGCTGTATCCATGCCGCTGGGGCAACGACTTCTTCCATCATTGGCACGAGGATGTCGAGCTCTTTGCCGAGATGGGCTTTAAGTGCCTGCGTCTTTCAATTTGCTGGAGCCGTATTTTTCCCACAGGGATGGAGGCCGAGCCCAACGGCGAGGGCTTGGAGTTTTACCGTCAGGTATTCGAGGCGCTGCGCGAGCATGGAATCGAGCCGCTTGTGACGCTGTCGCACTACGACTATCCGTTGGCTCTGGTCGAGCACTATGGTGGCTGGCAAAGCCGAGAGATGATCGAGCGGTATGCGCACTACGTCGAGACCGTCGGACGCGCGTACCAGGGCCTCGTGCGTTATTGGCTTACGTTCAACGAGATCAACAGCGTGGCGCTGTCCTATCTCAACGCGGGTGTCACGCTCGAGGATGAGCGTGACCGTGCAGCCGTGACCGCGGCGTTCTCGCACCATATGTTTATGGCGAGCGCTCGCGCTGTCGAGATCCTGCACAAGATCGATCCCGCAAACAAGGTGGGTTGCATGATCGCTGCCGGTGCGACCTATCCGTACCGTTGTGCGCCCGAGGACGTATGGCTTGCGTATGAGGAGGACCGCGGCCGCTACTTCTACACTGACGTGATGGCTGCGGGCGCCTATCCTACTTGGAAGCTGCGTGCGCTCGAGAAAGAGGGTGTTCACGTGCCCTTTGAGCCGGGCGATACGGAGTATCTGGCCGAGCATACCGTCGACTTCATCTCGTTCTCGTACTATTGCTCGCGCTTGGTGTGCGCCGATGACCAGGTGATCGCTGAGAAGGCGGAGGGCAACGTGTTCCCGACGCTGCGCAATCCGTACCTCAAGGATAAAGAGACTGCCTGGAAATGGCAGATCGATGCGCTGGGTTTGCGCGTGACGCTTGCCGGCTACCACGATCGTTACCATCTTCCGCTCTTTATCGCTGAGAACGGTGTGGGCGGACTCGATGCGCTGGAAGACGGCAAAGTCCACGATGCGTATCATATTGATTACCTGCGCAGGCATATTCTTGCGCTACGCGATGCAATTGTCGAGGACGGTGTTGACCTGATGGGATACACGCCGTGGGGCTGTATCGATCTGGTATCGGCCTCGACGGGGCAGATGAAGAAGCGCTATGGCTTTGTTTATGTCGATGCCGATGATACGGGCAAAGGCACGTTCGATCGCTACCGAAAGGACAGCTTCTGCTGGTATCAAAAGGTCATTGCATCAAATGGCGAGGACTTGAGTTAACCCTTGCAAGCCTGCTGCCCCCGCGGCCCGTTTCGGCCGCGGGGGCTTTTGCTATTTACCTAGTCCCCGATGAGACCCTCATTCTGTGGGTAGTCATTGGGGACGTTCTTAAAAGACTAGTCATTTAAGTCTGTCCCCAATGACTGCGGAAACCCGGCACTTGGGGACGTTCCTTTTAATATGAGCAGGACATTGTCAAGAGGCAAAATCGGGCCTGGCCCCAACGATATGGGGTCAGGCCCTCTCCCTATATCAACCCGTCCGCGGCGACCTCGGCGTGTCTTCCCGACGCTCGTCTTTGCAGTTTAATATCCGCCCGTGGCGATCTCTCGCTGGGCAATCCGTTGCTACGGCTGAGGCTTCTTCGTCGAACCGACAGTCTGTGCACGCGTGTGGCGCCCTGGGCGCTCGCAGAAAAGGGACCTGAGGTTCGCCTCAACGGCTTCGGATC
>URBA01000048.1 GCA_900545905.1 uncultured Collinsella sp. | reverse complement strand
GGCAGCGTCAGATGTGTATAAGAGACAGTCATAGAGACGCGAACCGTCAGCTCACCAGATTCCTCACGGCGAGCCATTTCGTCGGCAAAGCCGTAGTAGTCATCAAACGCCATTTCCTTGATGGCGGTAACGCCGCGCTCGTTAAGCATGCTCATGTAGTCCGAATACCCGGCACGCACCTCGGGCAGCGCGAGGAAATCGCTCATCATGCGCCAGATCTTCTCGGCATAGCACGCCTGGGGTGTAAAGCCGTATCGCGCACTGGCGGCAGCATTGAGAACGCAGGTCTCCGCACCCGATGTAAAGCAGACGACGGGGATATCGCCAAAACAATCGTCAAACACAGCTGCCGTATTTGCGTTCTCGGCATCCGATGCCAACGTTTCGGGTAGGTTGTGGCCAAAAGCCGCCGCGCAATCCGGATGATCTTCTTTCCATGTACGCAAGAGCGACACGGCCTCTTTGGCATCAGCGATGCCGGACAGATCAGACCCCAACGTCCGCAGCGCCCAGCCTGTATAGAAGGTATGTACATCGATCAGGCCAGGCATGACGGTGCGGTCGCCCAGGTCAACTACCTCGTCCGCCTGGGTCAAATACGAAGCTACCTCACACTTGGTGCCAACAGCCTCAATTCGATTGCCACGGACCGCTACGAAACCTTCAAACGGCAGGTCCCCCGTACCGGTAAAGACGCTCTTAGACGTCAGGACCGTCAAACGATCAGACATCACAACCACCTACACCGGAAGCATGCCAGAGATTGCCGTTACAATCACGCCAAAGACGACCATGAAAATGAAGAACTTCCAAATGGTCTTCCACCATTGGCCAAACGAAATCCTAGCCACGGCAAGACCGGCGACCGTCATGCCCGCCACGGGGCTGATGGTGTTGATGGTCTGGTTGGCAAACTGGAGCGCGGTGACGGCTGCCTCGGGATTGAGGCCCATGAGCTCGGTCAGGGGGCCCATAACGGGCATGGTGAGCGCCGCCAGGCCAGAACTCGAGGGAACCAGCAAAGAGAGCAGGCCAAGGACGATATACATAAACGTGGTGTAGACGGCGGCGGGTGCGCCGGCGAGCGCGGTAGCGAGCGCCTGGAGGATGGTGTCGATGATCATGCCGCCCTCGGCGATGACCAGAATACCGCGAGCGATACCGATAACGATGGCAGCGTACGCAAAGTCGGCGAGACCCTTAACGAACTCCTCTGCGATTGTCTGCTGGTCAAGACCGCCCAGGATACCGGCAAGCAAGCCCATGCCAAGGAACACGGCGGAAATCTCATTCATGTACCAGCCCTGGGTAACAAGACCCCAGACGATAATGCCCATACCGCAAGCAAAATCGATGAGCACGAGCTTCTGACGGATAGTGAACTCTTCCTCGATGGAGGCATCGGTCACGGAAAACTCAATACGCTTGAGCTTATCGTCCTCGTACACAATGGACGACTCGGGGTTTTTCTTGACGCGCATGGCGTAGCGCATGGCCCATGCGATACCGACGGCAGTGAAGATAACCCAAGAAACGGCGCGCAGCCACAGTTGCGGATTACCCTCGATGCCAATGATGCCTTGGGCGATCAAAACATTAAACGGGTCGATGGTCGAAGCACAATATCCCAGGTTAGGACCAAGGAAGCAGATGATGAATGCCGTCATCGAGTCATACCCGATACCCATCATGATGGGAATGAAGATGGCATAGAACGGCAGGGCTTCCTCAGACATACCAAACGTAGTGCCGCAAATGGACAGCAATGTCATCGTGATGGGAATGATGAGGATGTCCTTGTTCTTGAGCTTTTTAATCACACGGCTCATGCCGGCATTCAAAGCGTTGGTCTTGGTGATGATCGCGAACGATCCGCCAATCAATAAGACGAACGCAACGACGTCGGCAGCCTCCTGGATGCCCTTGGTGGGCGCTTGCAGAACCGCGAAGATATCCTGGCCCAGATTGATGGTCTCGCCGGTCTCGGAATCGGTGTAGTTCTTATCGACCTGTTCATAGGTTCCAGCAACGGCGACTTCACGCTCGCCCGCCGCTGTCGAAATCGTCTTGCGCTGATACTGACCAGAGGGAACGATCCAAGTCAGGACCGCAAAGACAACGATCAGCAAGAACATGATCGTATAGACATGCGGTAATTTGAACTTAAAACGTCTGTTTGTCTTCTTCGCCTTCGTATCTGACATAGATACCTCCAAAGAACTCGAGACTGCATCGTATCTCGCTTCAACGTTTGCACAATGCAAACGTTCTATGACGTTCCATAGATTACCAGCAGCTTTTTCCTTCATCAAGATAATTTCAAACTGATTGCCGCAACGCGGTTGAACGGTTGCGTTTGCGCCGTGAACGGTATGGAAACGCCCGGTGAGATGATCCACCGGGCGTTTCCATTCGCAATGTCCTAGATGTCAAAAACGTAGCGAGACCCAACGATCCGCTGACGACCGATGATAAACGGCCGCCGCTGCTCATCGAAAAAGAAGGCTTCCATATAAAACAAGGGCTCGCCAACGGGAACTGCCAACAGTCGAGCGACCTCGGGCGACGCGCACGCGATCTCGAGCGTGCACGGGTCGGTAAACGCGGGCGTGCGGCCCGTCCGGTTGCGCACGAACTCAAAAATGGATTGGTTAGATAGAGGTGCCGTTGATAGATAGGCGTTGTCCTCGTAAACATATATGTTGTTCTCGAGCATGACAGGGACGCCATCGGCAGTGCGCACGCGCTCAACGCAAATCAAGTCAGTTCCAACGGGAACACCAAAGAACTGTGCTTCGGTGGAATCCGCCGGCAGTATCTTTCTCGAAATGACACACGCCCCCGGTTCCATTCCGTTAACGCGACATGCGTCCGAAAAACTCTGGACGTCATCCTTCTGGCGAATCTTGCGCTTAAGCTTGGGGGCATTGACAAACGTGCCTTTCCCCTGCCGCTTCGTTAGATAGCCCTGCTGGACGAGCTCCTCAATAGCGCGTCGCACGGTAACGCGGCCAACTTTATAGCTCTCAGCCAATTCGAATTCGTTGGGTATCCGCGCGCCCGCCTTGTAGGCGCCGGAGTTGATTTCGTTTTTGATGATATCAATAACCTGTTGGTACAGCGGTATCGCTGCTTTACCGTCAGTTGGCCCTTCAGTCGGTGGCATATACCCTCTCCCAGCACAATTAATTCTAAAACGGGCTTAAGGGCATTCAACAAGCCCTTAAGCCCGCATTAGCTTAAAGTATGCTAGGTGTCGCACCAAAATGTTGGCTATTTACTCATCAGACCCGAAAAACGCGCAACTACCGCGCTCCTAAGAAAGCGTGAGCAGCTCCGGCAGCTGGTCGATAATCTTGTCCGCGGCATCCTGGCTAAAGCCAAAGCGCTCCTCGCGCTTGGCAATGACTGTCAGGCCGGCTCGCTTGCCGGCAGTGATGCCAGGCACCGAATCCTCGACGCAGCAGCAGCGATTCGCGGGCAGCCCCAGCAGGTCCAGCGCATGCAGGTAGATGTCGGGCTCGGGCTTGCTCTCCTTAAACTGCTCGCCGCTCACCACATACTCAAAGGCATCCGACAGCCCGCATGCGTTGAGCACTTCCTCGATGCTATCCATGGGAGACGAGCTGGCAAGCGCCACGCGAACGCCACGGCGCGGCAGCTCTCGAATCGTATCCACGGCGCCTGGGTTAATCAAAGCCTGATAGTCGCGCGGACGCTTATGCGCCCACTCGTTCCAACGGGCCAACGCTTCCTCGCCAGTGAAATGCCCCTTACCGGCGCGCTCAAACCAATCGACCAGCATATGCAGGAAGAACTGGTGCGAAGTACCGACCTGCCCATTCAACTCCTCTTGAGTCAGGTTAAGCCCAAGCTCCTTGGCAAACGCGGCAGTCTCGCCCAGGTAGTAATACTCGGTATCGACAATCACGCCGTCCATGTCAAAGATAACGGCGTCGAACGGAAATGCGGACACGGCACCCTCCCTAACAAAAGGGCGCCTGTAAGCAGGCGCCCGAACCATGCATTATCGGCGATTCTAACCCAGCAGCTTATCCAGCGCCACCGCAATGCCGTCTTCGTTGTTATTGGCGGTCACCATCTGGGCCACGGCCTTAACCTCATCGACCGCGTTGCCCATGGCAACACCGGTGCCGGCCCACTCAATCATGGACTTGTCGTTCTGGCCGTCGCCAAACGATACGACCTCGCTGGCATCGATGCCGAGCTTGGGCAGGGCACCCTCGAGCGCACGGGCCTTGTCGATACCGGGCGCCGTAAACTCGAAGTACCAGTCGGCCGTAAACATACCCGAAAGCGTCTGAGTAAAGGGCGCGTACATCTCCTCGTGATGCGCTTGCAGATAGGCCGGGTCGCCCGCAGTGAGTAGCTTGTCCACAGGATAAGCGTCAGCGACCTCATGCAGGCTCTCCACCTCGCGAATCTTAAGATCGCACGCGTCGCGCTCATACTTGACGATGTTCTTCTGCGAACCGTCCGGCAACGTGATCATGCAACGATACGAGTCCACGACATGCAGGTCGCGACCGAGCGAGATCATGGGAATCACGTCAAAGTTGCGCAGGTGGTCGAGCAGACGGTGCAGCTCGTCGACCGGCATAGCCTGGTCAAACAGCACCTCGTCGGTCTGGGCATCGACCACGTGCGCACCATTAAAAGCCACCAGCAGGCCATCGTGGTTCTGAAGATCGAGCTCCTGCGCCAGAGCATGAAGGCCCCATGCGGGACGGCCCGAAGCCAAGATGAGCTTGATGCCCGACTCCTGCGCCGCGAGCAGCTTCTCGCGCGTACGCGGGCTAATCACTTTCTGATCGTTGGTGAGCGTACCGTCGATATCCATCGCGATGGCTTTGATTGCCATATATGCCTCCATGTCATTGAACAACCTTGTCTGAGCCATCATACAGAACACCCACCGCGACTCCGTTTGCAACGGGCAAAAAGTCATATATTGTCTCAAACATGGACGGGACGCCATCTCGGGGCTCAGTCGTTCCAGCCCAAACGCCGAGCCACCACATGCAAAGCTAACGACGCTAAACGCGGCCGCCCCACCGACCTCATTTCATCCCGGAGAAATAAATTTCAAAATTAGTTCTTGTCAAATCAGCAAAACGAACGTACTTTAAAGATGACCGCTCCGGTGGTCATCGTTTGATCGAGCATATTCAGTTTCAGTTTTCAGCGTGTAAGAGAAAGAAGATCGGCAAAGTACAACCCCAAACGCAATGACAACTTAATGAGGTAACTGCCACATGTGAGGCACCCAGGGCATTGCTGTCTCGATTTTGAGCACGATGCCTTCCGCCTTGCATGGGCCGTTCCATCCCGCCCCTGCAGCAACTGCCTCACGGGCTCATTGAAAACCGCATAGCACCCCAACGTCAGCACATCACCCACGGCAAGCACATCACTCACGACAACCGACACATCAACAAACAGCACGAACATCAACCGATTGGAGAAGCTATGACAAACCGCCACGCTGAAGACGGCGATAAGAAAAGCATTCTGGATGCCCGCATTGAGCGAGCATATGCAAACGAATATGACGCCGCCTTTGCCGCCGCGACCATCAAGAACTACGCGTCGCTACCGCTCGCGACGATCTTGGCCGACCACCCTCAACTGCTGAAGCGCTGCACAAAGATCATGGGCGACCCCGACATTCGCAAGCTGACAGACCCCTATGCCCCAAAACGCGACAACGATTCGTACGTTCTTACCGTAGGCTGCCTAGCCCATATGCTTACGGCGCTCGACACGAAACTCAAGCTCGAATGGGAACCCGACGAGCGTCATGAACTCGAAAGCAAGCGGAACACCCTGCGCACCGCACTGTTCATTCCGTTGGACGGCCTCAAGCGCTGCAACGTCGAGCTCAATACACAGGCGCGGCAAAAGCCCGGGACCACGGGACAGAAAACTCCAAGACCCCATGCGGCCATCGTCGACCGCAACCGATATAACCGCATGACCGCGCACTTTTCCGCCGAGGGAGCAGCCATAAGGACGCTGATCGATCTGCTGTGCCTCCTGAGCATCAACGAGCTATTTGAGGGCTATCTCGCCCTTGTTCCCGCGACGGCACCCAAGTCGGTAGCAAAGATTATCGAGACCTGCAGACGCCAGTTTGAGCGCCATCGCAATGGCAGCGAGATGAACACCAGCATCGCGCAGTACTACGCGGCTCATTACAAAAATGACGGATGTGCCCCTGTCGAGCATCAGCTGCGGCTCGCCTACACCACGCCCGTCGCAACGCTCCATCGCTTTGGAGCCCTTGGCGCTTGCGAGCCGCACGAACAGGCAGCCTGCCCCACAACCGAGCTCGATCTCAGGCTCGGACGAACCCTGTAGCCCACCAGCCTCTGCGCGGGCTATAACCCTATTCCACAACACAACCAACAGAAAGGAGTCCCCATGGACACCAATCATTCCCCCATCATCAGCCCCCTCACCATGCGTGAATCCGCCCGAGGTATCACGCTCACCAGCATTTACGATGAGATGCTCGCCCGTCGCGAGCTCTCCGTCATGGGAAACATCGAAACCCCGATGGCCCACGACCTATGCCAGCAGATCCGCCTGCTCGATGCCACCGACCCCAGCCGCCCCATCACCATATTTGTCGCCAGCGCCGGCGGAAGCGTGCGATCGGGTCTTGCGATCTATGACGCCATGCGCCTCGCATCGTGCCCCATCCGCACCGTCTGCCTAGAATTCGCCGCGTCCATGGGCGCCGTGATCTTTATGGGCGGCGACGATCGCCGTATGGCGCCCCATGCAGAGCTCATGATTCACGACCCGCTGATCCCCCAGGGGGCAGGCGGCTCGGCACTTGCGCTGCAGGAAACCAGCCGGCGTCTCATGCAGACCCGCAAGACCCTCACGCAAATCCTCTCGGACCGCAGCGGCCTCACGCCCAAGCGCATCCAGTCCCTCACTGCAAAAGACACCTACCTTTCGGCCGAGCGCGCCGTCGAGCTCGGCTTTGCCCACGAAATCCTCTCGACCACCAAGGAGGTCGCCCATGTCTAACCTCGCCAGCCGCCTCGCCGCATCTGAGTCCGCATCGTCCACCATCCTCGCCAAGGATCGAACGCTTTCCTGCGACACCCGCCAAACGGGACTCAACAACAATGCACTTGTGATCGGCCCCTCGGGAGCCGGCAAGACCCGAAACGTCCTCAAGCCCAACCTACTGCAAATGAACGCAAGCTACATCGTGCTCGACACCAAAGGCACGCTCTGTCGCGAAGTGGGACCCGTGCTGGCAGCCCACGGTTACCGCGTGCAATGTCTCAACTTCGCCGACCTCAACACCGTCCCGGCCCTTGCGCCCGGCATCGAGCGCTGCGGCTACAACCCCCTGAGGCACATTCGCCGCAAGGCGGACGGCAGGCCCAACCAGCAGGACATCCTCTCGGTGGCAAAGGCCATCTGCCCCATCGAGGACAACAACCAGCCCTTTTGGGATCATGCGGCGGCAAACCTGCTGTCGTGTCTTATCGCCTACGTCACCGAACAGCTACCCGCCGACGAGCAGACGATCAGCTCGGTCATCAAGCTGATCGAGCACCTGCAGGACGGTGCCACGGGTCGATTGTTTGACGACCTGATCACGACCGACCCCCAAAGCTATGCCCTCTCGCTATGGCGGCGCTACGCCATTACGCAAAATGCCGAGCGCATGCACGCGAGCATCGTCGGCATCCTTGCCGAAAAGGTCATGTGTCTGGGATTCGACGGTGCGGCACAGCTCTATCGTGAGCGCCATCAGGTGGACTTCGCTTCCATGGGACACACCCCCTGCGCCCTGTTTGTAACCGTGAGCGATATCGACCGCAATCTCGATCCGCTGACCGGCCTCTTTATTACGCAGGCGTTTATGGGCCTCATTCGCGAGGCCGATAAGCAGCCCGACGGCAGCCTGCCCGTGCCCGTGCGCTTTATGCTCGATGACTTCGCAAATCTGCAGATCCCCCAGATCGACAACGTGCTCTCGATTATCCGAAGCCGCAACATCTGGGCAACGCTGCTATTGCAGTCGACCAATCAGCTCGATGCGCTCTATGGCGAGGCACGCGCACGCTCCATCATGGGCAACTGCGACACGCATCTGGTGCTGGCGTTCCAAGATCCCGAGAGTGCCCGGGTGTTTTCCGACCGCGCCGACGCGCTGCCCAGCACGCTCATGGCGACGCCGATCGATCGCTCGTGGCTCTTTGTGCGCGGCCACACTCCCGAACAGGTCGAGCGCTTTAGGCTCGAAGACCATCCGCTCTACGGGGAGCTGCCCGAGGCGCAGCGAGGCCATGCGGAGACCGAGATCTAGGCGCAGGGTTCTCGCAGCGCGCGGCGCCCCGGCGATGTTTCACAAAGGCCGTGCGCCCCGGGACCACGGCAAAGCAAAGGGGCCCGCATCCGATGGGATACGGGCCCCTGGCTATAAGGCGCGATGCGTTGACAGCAGCGACTACTTGCGGTGCGCGCGATAGAACTCGATGAGCGCCTGGGTCTGTCTCTTATACACATCTCCGAGCCCACGAGACTACGCTGCATCTC
>URBA01000047.1 GCA_900545905.1 uncultured Collinsella sp. | reverse complement strand
ATGTGTATAAGAGACAGGTCGCTATTTGTTCAATCCAAGTTTCGGGGCGCAGTTCACAGGCACCTTTGTGGTGGTTTTTGTTTTAGGCCGAGGGGAAGGCCTTGGCGGCAGTGCCTATCCTCGGCTTTTGCATAGTCTCGATCTGTAACACCAAGCCAGCGAAAATGGCTCTAACTGTTACAGATTGAGATGAACCGTTCGGCCGTCAGCCCAACGTCTTGATCTGTAACACCAGGCGGCATATTTGGTCTCTAACTGTT
This sequence comes from uncultured Collinsella sp., assembly GCA_900545905.1. Taxonomy (GTDB): domain Bacteria; phylum Actinomycetota; class Coriobacteriia; order Coriobacteriales; family Coriobacteriaceae; genus Collinsella. The sequence goes on along the minus strand of URBA01000047.1, from coordinate 8,377 downwards.
ACAGATTGAGATGCAGCGTGGCCGGCCGGCACAATATCTCAATCTGTAACAACTGCAGGGCTCAACGGACTCCAGCTGTTACAGATTGAGACAAAACGACCGGGCAAGTCCCAAACCACCACAAAGGTGCCTGCCCCATCGTGGTGGTTTGGGCGGCCGGCATAAAAAAGTCCCCGCCGGGCGTGTGCCCGACGGGGACTTTGCCGTTTGATGGCTAGCGCTGAGGGTGATTACTCGCCCAGCAGACTCTTGGTGATGGAAGCGGCGGCCTTCTTGCCGGCGCCCATCGCCAGAATGACCGTAGCGGCACCGGTGACGATGTCGCCGCCGGCCCAGATGCGGGGATCGGTGGTCTGGCCGGTCTCCTCGTCGGCGACGATGTAGCCCCACTTGTTGAGCTCCATCTTGCCGCCGATCTTCTTTGCGAAGGGGTTGGCGTTGGTGCCGATAGCCGAGATCGCGACGTCGCAGGGGATCTCCTCGATGGCGCCCTCGATGGGCACCGGGCGGCGACGGCCGGACTCGTCAGGCTCGCCGAGTTCCATCTTCTGGACCTTGACGGCGCACACGGAGCCGTCCTCGCCAGCGACAAACTCGAGCGGGGAAACGAGCGGCAGAACCTCGACGCCCTCGGCCTTGGCGTGGTGCAGCTCGGCACGACGGCAAGGCATTTCATCCTCGGTACGACGGTAGGCGATAATGGCGTGCTCGGCGCCCAGGCGCTTGGCGGTACGGACGGCGTCCATAGCCACGTTGCCGCCACCAAAGACAACGACGTTCTTGCCGTGCTTGGTGGGGGTGTCGTACTCGGGGAACTTGTTGGCCTTCATCAGGTTCACGCGGGTGAGGTACTCGTTCGCGAAGAAGACGTTGGGCAGGTTCTCGCCGGGGACGTTGAGGAACTTGGGCAGGCCGGCGCCGGTCGCCACGTAGATGGCGTCGAAGCCCTGCTCGAACAGCTCCTCGGCCGTGGCCATGTTGCCCACGACGGAGTTGTACTCAAACTTGACGCCCATGTCTTCTAAGCCGTCAATCTCGCGCTTGACGACTGCCTTGGGCAGACGGAACTCGGGGATGCCGTAGACCAGCACGCCGCCGCCGGTAAAGAAGGCCTCAAAGACGGTAACGTCAAAGCCGTTGCGGGCGAGCTCGCCGGCGCAGGTGATGCCGGACGGGCCGGAGCCGACGACGGCGACCTTCTTGCCGTTCTTGGGAGCCATCTTGGGCGTGGAAGCGAGCTCGGGGCGATCACCCAGGAAGCGCTCGAGCTGGCCGATGGCCACGGGCTCGGACTTCTTACCACGGATGCACTTGCCCTCGCACTGGTTCTCCTGCGGGCAGACGCGGCCGCAGATGGCGGGAAGCATGGAGTCCTCGCGGATGGTATCGAGAGCGCCGCCGAAGTCCTTCGCGCGGATCTGCTCGATAAAGCGGGGAATGTTGATGTTGACGGGGCAGCCCTCAACACAGAACGGCTTCTTGCAGTTGAGGCAGCGCTCGGCCTCGGCCAGCGCCATCTCCTCGGTGAAGCCCTTGTCGACGGGGCGGAAGTCGCAGGCGCGCTCGGCAGCCGGCTCCTCGTTATCGGGGGTGCGGGGCGACTTCATATCGGCAACGAAACGACCGTTAACTAGTGGCATGCGCAGCTCTTTTCCTCATAGGCCTTGAGGGACTCGCCCTCTTCGGAACGGTAAGCGGCCTGGCGGGCACGAAGGTCATCCCAGTCGACCAGGGTGGCATCGAAGTCGGGGCCGTCGACGCAAGCGAACTTGGTCACGCCGCCCACCTCGACGCGGCAGCAGCCGCACATGCCGGTGCCGTCAACCATGATGGGGTTGAGCGACGCGGTGATGGGGGTATCGTACTTCTGGGCGGTGAGGGTCGAGAACTTCATCATCGGAACGGGGCCGACGCAGAAGACCTGGCTCACGGCCTTGTCCTGCAGCAGACGCTCCAGCGGAGCGGTGACAACGCCCTGCTCGCCGTAGGAACCGTCATCGGTAGTGATGTGGATGTGGTCCTCGTCGAGGAGCTCGCGGAACTGGTCCTCCATGAGCAGGAGGTCCTTGGTGCGGGCGCCCATGATGGCGTGCACCTCGTGGCCGGTCTCGACCAGGTGCTTGGCGACCGGGAAGGCAATTGCCAGGCCGACGCCGCCGCCAATGACGGCGCAGGGGCCCTCGGCCATCTCGGTGGGAACGCCCAGCGGGCCCACGACGTCGCGCAGCGACTCGCCGGCCTCGTAGGTGGAAAGCATCTCGGTGGTCTTGCCGATCACCATGAAGATGAACTCGACCCAGCCCTCGTCACCGTTCCAGCCAGCTAAGGTAAACGGGACACGCTCGCCCGTCTCGTTGGCGCGAACCATGAGGAACTGTCCAGCGTGCGCATGCTTGGCGATTGCGGGCGCCTCGATGCGGAACTTGAACACCTTCTCCGAGAACTGCGTCTTCTCCAGGATCTTATACATAGAACCCCTCTCTTGTTAGGGCCGCCGAACCGTGCCTCCACGGAAATGGACGGTAGCCCGAATAAAACCGTACGCGCACAGGCGTTGTGCAGACATACGGTGCAAATTATACCCTCATGGCAATGTCGCTTACGTGTATCTTTGGCAGGCGGGAAAAGTGACCTGCCAAAAAGGGACAGGTTTATTTTGGTCGGTTTTATCAGGCAAAACGGCAAAGGGGGCCGGCCTCGCGCTTCGTTGAGGCCGGCCCCCTTTGGGGCGTTATGCATGTATGGTGGCAGCATGTTTATTGCGATGTATCGACTGCGGCGTTTCCGCAGATAAAAGCTGCCAAAATAAACCTGTCCCTAAATGGTAGGTTTTAGTGCTTCCCGTTGGCGGAAGCGGCGCCGTTTACGTGATCGCGGGCGTAGATTACGCCGTGGACGATGGCCAGACCGGCGGCATCTGCGGCGCGGGCGCAGGTGTCCTGGAAATCCTCGGCTTCGCGGGCGCGCAGCTGCTTGAGCACGTAGTCTGCCACGGCCATCTTGCCGGGAGGGTTGCCGATGCCGGTGCGGATACGGCTAAAGTCGCGGCTGCCCATCTTGTCGATGATGGAGCGCAGGCCGTTATGGCCAGCATGGCCGCCGCCCACCTTAACACGCACGTCGCCGGCGGGAATATCGAGCTCGTCGTGGATTACGAGTAGCTCCTCGGCCTTGATTTTGTATTCGCGGCAAAGCTTGGAGATGGGGCCACCCGAGGTATTCATGTACGACTGCGGCTTGACCAGCACGATCTGGCGCTTGCCGCCCTCTTCCTCGGCATCGTTGATATTGATGAGCGCGACCTCGGCGCCTGCTTGGTTTTTCCAGTACGTGACGCCGGCCTGACGGGCCAGCTCGTCGATCGCCTTAAAACCGGCGTTGTGGCGGGTCTCGGCATACTCATCGCCAGGGTTGCCAAGTCCGGCAACCATGCGAATCTTAAGCGGCTGTGCAGCTGCCATGTTCATCCTTTCGTTACACAAAAGTTCAATCAACGACAAAGGCTACCACGCCCGCCGAAGGCGAGGAAAGGTTGCAGCAAAGTCATTTCAGAAAACAGCTGCCCCGAGACAGCAGGAAGCCCCGGACACGCCGGGAGGGGTTATCAAAGCGAACATCCCGCAGCCGCAAAGCGGCGAGGACGTTCGCGTGATAACCCCGCAGGCGTGTCCGGGGCTTCCGGAGGGATGCGAGGGTCGAGCGACTACAGCGCGAAGTCGCCGCCGACGAGCGTGGAGACGGGCTCCTCGTGGTAAACGGCGGAGATGGCCTGAGCGAACTCCTCGGCGACCGAGATAGTCTTGATCTTGCCGCCGACCTCGACGGGGATGGCGTCGGTGACGACGCACTCGACGATGGGGGCATCGTTCAGGCGCTCGATGGCCGGACCGGAGAAGATGCCGTGGGTGGCGCAGACGTAGATGTCGCCGGCGCCCATAGCCTTGAGCTCCTTGACGTTGGCGCACAGGGTGCCAGCAGTGTCGATCATGTCGTCGTTGATGATGCAGGTCTTGCCCTTGATGTCACCGATGATGCCCATGACCTCGGCGGCGTTGTGGCGCGGACGGCCCTTGTGGGCGATGGCCAGGTCGCAGCCGAGCATGTCGGACAGCTTCTTGGCGGCCTTGGCGCGACCCACGTCGGGGGAGACGACAACCAGGTTGTCGGTGTCGAAGTGCATGTCGTTGTAGTACTGGCCAAATAGCGGCAGTGCGGACAGGTGGTTAACCGGGATATCGAAGAAGCCCTGGATCTGGCCCTGGTGCAGGTCGAGGGTGATGATGCGGTTGACGCCGGCGCGCTCGAGCAGGTTGGCGACGAGGCGGGCGGTGATGGGCTCGCGCGGGCCGGCCTTGCGGTCCTGGCGGGCATAGCCGTAGTGGGTGATAACGGCGGTGATGGAGCGGGCGGATGCGCGCTTGGCAGCGTCGGTGGCGATGAGCAGCTCCATGAGCATGTCGTTGACGTTGCCGCCGGCCACGGACTGAATCAGGAAGACGTCGGCGCCGCGGACGGTCTCGTCGTAGCGGGCGTAAATCTCACCGTTGGCGAACTGCTTTAGCGTAAGGCCCGAAAGCTCGACCCCAAGGAACTCAGCGATCTTCTGAGCGAGGGGACGGTTGGAGGAACCGGAATACACGCGGATGGACTTGCGCATATTCTCCGACTTCTCGGGATCATTAATCGGCATTACCCTTCTCCTTTATACATCGAATGCCATATAGATGCCTTGTTGCATTGTAACCGCGCGGCGGGGTTTATCGGGTCCTGATAACGTCTTTACCGCCAACGGACACGAACCGACCACTCATCCGGTTGCGCAGGTCACGATAGAAAAAGGAGCCGCCCCCATGGAGCAGCTCCTTTTGTGCTTGGTAAAACGTTATACCTCGTCGTCCTCGTGCAGGCGGCGGCGATAATCGGCGGCCCAGCCCTCAATATTTACCTGACGGGCGCGGCCCAGACCGAGTGCGTCTGCCGGGACCGGCTCAGTGATGACGGAGCCGGCGGCCACGAGCGCGCCGTCGCCAATCTGGGCGGGCGCGACCATCATGGTATCGGAACCGATGAAGGCATCCTTGCCGATGACGGTTTTGTGCTTGTGTACGCCGTCGTAGTTGCAGGTGATGGAGCCGGCGCCCACGTTGACGCCGGAGCCCATGGTCGTGTCGCCGATGTAGGACAGGTGCGGCACCTTGGAGCCCTCGCCGATCGTGGACTTCTTGATCTCCACGTGCGTGCCGGCCTTGGAGCCGTCGAGCATGTGGGTACCCGGGCGCAGGTAGGCGCGCGGGCCGCAGTCGACGCCGTTCTCGATGACGGCCTCGATGGCGATGGTCTCATCGATGATGCAGCCGCTGCCGACGGTGGTGTCGGTGAGACGGCTGTTGGGGCCGAGCTGGCACTCCTCGCCCACGGTGACGTGGCCGATCAGGTGCGTCTGCGGCCACACGACGGTGTCGCGGCCGATGGTGGCGTCGGGGCCGATCCAGGCCTGCGTGGGGTCGATGAAGGTAACGCCCTCGGCCATCCAGTGCTCGTTGATGCGGTCGCGCGCGATGGCGGTGAGCTGCGCGAGCTGGATGCGGCTGTTGACGCCCAGGCCGTCGCGGTAGTCATCGCAGTGGAAGATGGAGACTGCCTGGCCGTGGCCCTTGAGGATCTCGAGCATGTCGGGCAGATAGTACTCGGACTGCGCGTTGTCGTTGCCGATCTCGTCAATGTGCGCGGCGAGCTGCGCGCCGTCGAAGGCGTAGCAGCCGGCGTTGCACTCGAGCAGCGTGGCGGCCTGCTCGGGTGTGCAGTCCTTCTGCTCGATGATGCGTTCGATCTGGCCGTCGGCACCCAGCTTGATGCGGCCGTAGCCGAAGGGGTCGGGCGGGGTCATGGTCATGACGGTGCAGGCGAGCTCGCCGGTGGCGACGGTCTGCGCGAACTTGGCGACGGTGTCGGCGGTGATGAGCGGCAGGTCGCCGTTGAGCACGACGACGGGGCCTTGCGTGATGCCGCAGGCCTCGAGCGCGACCTTCACGGCGTGACCGGTGCCCAGGCGCTCGGTCTGCTCAACGCACTCGACCTTGGTGGCGCTGTTGTCGTAGGCACGATGAGGGCGCGCATCTCGTCGGCGTGGCTGCCGATGACGACCACGACGCGGCTGCAGCCGGCCTTGATGGTGGCGTCGACGATCCACTGAACCATGGGCTTGCCTAGGATCTTGTGCGAAACCTTGCAGTGGTTCGACTTCATGCGGGTGCCCTCGCCGGCAGCGAGGATAATTGCGGTTGCGTCCATGTGATCTCCTGTTACGTTATAGAGACGTGTGTTTGGAAACGATACACGGCGCAATATGATACCGCAGGCATATGATGAGCGCGTAGCGATTGGCGCGCCACGGCCGAGGTTTGGGCTGCCGGCGCGGCGTTTGCGCTGCTTGCGGGCGGTGTCGGCAGCGCTTCGGCGTTGATGATTTGGCGGGAGAGCGGGGTGCCTATGGACAACATGCGAGAGGGTTCGGGCGCCGAGCCCGTGGCGGCATTCTCGATGTCGCATCCGGCGGTGCCGGCACTCTATATAGTGCTGACGCTGGGGCTTACCATGTTCTCGATGCAGCCGGTGCTGATTGCGCTGTCGCTCGCAGGCGGACTGGCGTACGGATTCGCGACCCGCGGTGCTGCCCGCACGCTGGGCGCGTTGCGCTGGCAGCTGCCGGTGATTTTGATTATCGCGCTGGTCAATCCGCTGTTTAGCGCCTCGGGCTCGACGGAGCTGTTCCGTATTGGCATGCGCGCGGTGTATCTGGAAAGCATGGTATACGGCCTGTGCATGGGCGGGCTGTTTGTAGCGAGCGTGCTGTGGTTTGAGGCCGCGGCGTCGATGCTCGAATACGACAAGGTGCTCGCGCTGCTGGGCAATGCCGCACCGGTGATTGCGCTCATGATCTCGATGTGCATGAGGCTTATCCCGCAGTTTTTACGCCGCGGTCGTACGGTGCTGGCGGTGCAGGATGCGATTGATGTGCCGGGCCGCGCGCCCACCGATCCCGTGCGATCGCGCCTGCGGGCGTCGAGCGTGCTGATGGGTTGGGGCATGGAGGATTCGCTTGAGCGTGCGGACGCCATGCGCTCGCGCGGATGGGGCGCGGCCGCGCGCCGCACGACGTACGCTCGGTATCGTTTGAGGCGCAGCGATGTTGCTGCGCTGGTGGGGCTTGCGTTGTTTGGTGCTGCCACGGTTGCGGTGGCATGGACCGCCACGACGCAGTATTCGTTTTACCCGCAGCTCTCGGTGCCGGCGCCGTGGCCGGGCTATGTTGTATACGCTGTCTGGATGGTGCTGCCTTGCGTGCTGTGCGCGATTGACGAGAAGAGGTTTGGCTGATGGCTCGGTTTGATAGGGGCTCGGTGTCGGGCGTGGCGTGCGGCTCGGATGTGCCGGCGATTGAGGTTCGGGGTTTGAGCTTTGCCTATCCCGGGACTGACGCTGCAGTGCTCGAGGGGCTCGACTGGTCTGTTCCCCAAGGTGCGTTTGCGCTGTTGGTTGGTGGTACCGGGTCGGGTAAGTCGACGCTGCTGTCGCTGCTTAAGCCCGAGATCGCCCCGACGGGCGAACTTGCCGGCGAGCGGCGTGTGCTGGGCGAGAACGTTGCCGACATGGACGTGCGCACGTCTGCGGAACGCGTGGGATACGTGTTCCAGGATCCCGAGAACCAGATTGTGTGCGAGAACGTGTGGCACGAGATGGCGTTTGGCCTGGAAAACCTGGGCCTAGCGCGCGATGAGATGCGCCGCCGTGTTGCCGAGACCAGCTATTTCTTTGGGTTGGAGGACTGGCTCCACCGCGATACCGACACGCTTTCGGGTGGTCGCAAGCAGCTGCTGTCGCTGGCGGCCGTTCTAGCACTGCGCCCGCGTGTGCTGCTGCTCGACGAACCCACGTCTCAGCTGGATCCCGTTGCCGAGAAGAATTTTCTGCACGCGCTGTTTCGCGTGAACCGCGAGTTGGGCTGCACGGTGGTCGTGGCAACGCACCAGCCGCGGCCGATGCTCGAATATGCGACGCGTGCGTATCGGATCGAGGGCGGTCACGTTCGCGAAGTGGCGGATATGGCTTCTTTGGGGCGCCGAGAACCGTTGTTTTCCGATGGCATGTTGGGGTGGGGTGCCACCCGATGTGCAAAAAACGGAGTATTCTGCAGGCGCGAGGGCAATTTGGGCTTTATGGAGCCGTCCGAGGACGTATCGAGCGCGAAAAACACCCCGAAAATGGACAAATCGTCAGAATTTGTGGCGCAAACGCCGCTAGAGAACAGACCGGAAGCCTTCCCGCGCACGGATGGAAGCAGAATACTCCAAAAAATGCACGGCGGGTCGGCTACCAC
>URBA01000046.1 GCA_900545905.1 uncultured Collinsella sp. | reverse complement strand
GGGTGCCCTACCGGGAGTAGCCCCGACGGTTGACAAAACTATAGGAACACCCAATAACTAGGCGAGGGCAGCCATGATGGCGCGGGCGACGCCGTCGTGGTCGTTATCGTATTCGGTGATGGCGTCGGCGGCCTCGCGATCTTCGGGCTCGGCGTTGATCATGGCCATGCCATGGCCCGCTGCCTGCAGCATGGGGATGTCGTTGATGTTGTCGCCGAACGCCCAGGCGTCGGCGAGACGCTCGCCCAGGTGCTCGCATAACCACGTGAGGGCCGTCCCCTTGGTGGCGCCCTCACCCATGACCTCGATATTCATGGCGTACGAACGCGTGACCTCAATGCCTCCGAGCGTGTCGAGCTCTGCTGCGATGGCGTCGCGATCGGCCGGGTCGTGCCAGTACATGGCGATGCGTTCGAGCGTCTCGACCTCGTCGATCTTGCTGTCGATATCCATGTCGATCGGTGTTCGTGTGCGCTTGAGCGAAGCCGCGATGTGGGGGTCGCCGCCACAGAACTCATCCAGACGCCCGTATAGCGAGCGGGGGAGGAAGCACTGCCCATCCGCGAAGATATCGAAGGTCACATCGTGGCCGGCGGCAATGCGATGGATGCGGTGGGCAATGCCACGGTCGAGCGGACGGCTCAAGATGCACGTGGCGCGCGAGGCGTCGGTGGGCGTATCCTCGTCGAGCTGCCAGACGCTGGCGCCGTTGGCACAGACCGCGTAGTGTACGGCGGGGTGGGCGAGGATGGGCTCAAAGATGCCCGACAGCGGACGCCCCGTGCAGGGCACAAACTCAATCCCACGTCGAGCGAGTTCGTCGAGCATTGCCCAGGTGGCGTCGCTCATCTGCTTATCACTCGTCAGCAGCGTTCCATCCATATCGGAAAACACAATCATTCGTTGCGATCCTTTCTACTGGCATAAAAAGCGTGGCCGAGGGCGGTGATGCCCTGGCCACGCTCGGGTTCTATAACGGTCCGCGTCCTAGCGATCGGCGAGCGGCTTGTACTCCAGCGGCTCGATCACCGGACGATAGGCGGGGCGGATGATACGGTGCGCGCAGAAGAGCTCTTCCATGCGGTGCGCCGACCAGCCGGCCATGCGGGCGACGGCGAACAGCGGCGTAAAGAGCGTCTCGGGCACGCCGAGCATCTTGTAGATAAAGCCCGTGTACAGGTCGATGTTGGCGCAGATGGGCTTGGTCATGCCGTGGTCGCGCATGACCTGGGGTGCCAGGCGCTCGATACGCTCGATGAGTGCGAACTCTTCGCCCAAGTCCTTCTTGGCTGCCAGTGAGCGCGCGTAACGGCGGCAGACCTCGGCGCGCGGGTCGCTGAGCGTATAGACGGCGTGGCCCATGCCGTAGATGAGGCCCGTGCCGTCGAAGGCCTGCTTGTCGAGGATCTTGCCCAGGTAGGCCGCGACCTCGTCCTCGTCCTCCCAGTTGGAGACATGCGCGCGGATGTCCTCGTGCATAGACACGACCTTGGCATTGGCGCCGCCGTGGCGCGGGCCCTTGAGCGAGCCGATAGCCGCGGCGTAGGCGGAATACGGGTCGGTGGCCGAGGAGGACAGCACGCGGCAGGCGAACGTGGAGTTGTTGCCGCCGCCGTGCTCGGCATGCAGCATGAGCATCACGTCGAGCAGCATGGCTTCGTCGCGGGTGAATGCCATGCCGCCGCGCAACACCTGCAGGATGGTCTCGGCGGTGGAGAGGCCGGGTGTGGGGTGCGGTACATGAACCTCGGAGCCGCGGCGCTTGGCGACCGAGGCCATATGCGCGAAGGCGGCGATACGGGGGAGACGGGCGAGCATGGAGATGGCGACGTCGATTTCGTGCTCGGGTGTAATGGCGTCGGGCTCGGCGTCGAAGGCGTAGAGCAGCAGCACGGCGCGCTGAAGCACATTCATGATGCTCGACGACACCGTGGTCATGGGGAACTCGCGGACGTACTCGTCGCTCAGGTGCCTAAAAGCGCCCAGACGTTCGCAAAAACCGTCAAGCTCTTCCTTGGTGGGCAGAGAGCCCGTGATGAGCAGGTAGGCGACCTCTTCGTAGCCATAGCGATCCTCGGCCTGGGCGTTGTTGACCAGGTCCTCGATGCTATAGCCGCGCAGCGTAAGCTTGCCCTGGTCGGGCACGACTTTGCCGTCGACCTTGTTGTAGCCGTGCACGTCCGAGATGCGGGTAAGGCCCGCGACCACGCCCGAGCCGTCGGCATTGCGCAGGCCGCGCTTGACGTTGTGCTCTACGAACAGGCCCTCGTCGTACGGGTCGGTCGGCAGGCCGTGGTAGAGGTTTTCGCTTTCGGGCGAAATCTGACGGCTCGCCTCGTAATCCAGAACCAGGCGGCTCAGGTGGTCGTCGAAGCGATAGTAGATTTTCTTGGCGTCGTAGGCCATGCGCGCTCCTCTCCGGTTCGCTTTGGGGCCGCGCGCTTGGACGATATGACGTCAAGCTGCCCCGAGCGGCCTGTTCGCTACAGGCGATACATAAAGTTAAAGACGTCCTCACGCTGAATGGACACGTTGACGCCCGAAAGCTCGCCGGCCTCGGCCAGCGCCTTCTGCAGCTCGGCGAAGTCGAGCTTGGACTCGGCGGTGTCGGCCAGCATGGTCATGGTGAAGATGTCCTCGATAATGGACTGCGTGATGTCGCGGATGTCGACGTTGGCCTCGCCTAGGACACGGGTGACGCCGGCGACGATGCCGGGGCGGTTCTTGCCAAGGACGGTGATGACGATACGGGAGGACGAGATCTCGGCCATGGGAAACCCTTTCGCGTGATTGCGGCGCGCGCGGGGCGCTCCGCTACGGTACAGTGTTCATCATTGTACCTGTCTGGCGCCAAAAGGGGTGTGCTTACTGCGGCGTTACACGTCTGCAACATGGGTGAAGGCTCGTCGGGGTGCGTGCTCGCTGCGGTTGGCCACGCCGCCCTGCACAAAGACCGTGAACCTTTTGTGGGACGCGCGACGCCGTGGTACCATAGCCAAGTTTGTTGTCTTGGTCGGAAACCAAGACGCCTTATGCGCTGATCGGTAACCAGCGCCTGACCAATAAGGAGTCCTACCATGAAGCAGGGTATCCATCCCCAGTATGTCGAGTGCACGGTGACGTGCTCCTGCGGCAACACCTTCAAGACGCACGCTACCGTGTCTGAGATGAAGGTCGAGCTTTGCAACGAGTGCCACCCGTTCTACACCGGCCAGCAGAAGTTCGTCGACACCGGTGGACGCGTCCAGCGCTTCGCCGACAAGTTCGGTGGCGCCGCTGCCGCCCAGCTCAAGAAGGCTGAGGAGGCCAAGGCTGCCAAGGCCGCCAAGGCTGCTGAGGCCGAGGCCGCTCGCAAGGCCGCCGCTGAGGCTAAGGCTGCCGAGAAGGCTAAGCGTGCCGCTAAGTTTGCCGAGGAGGCTGCCAAGCAGGCCGCCGAGGCTCCCGCAGAGGCTCCCGTCGAGGAGGCCGCTGCCGAGGCCGAGACCACCGAGGCTGCTGAGTAACGAGCTCGCCGCGGAATCACTCGCATTCATGGCATAAGGGCCGTGCATCCATCTGGGTGCGCGGCCCTTATCTTTTTATTGTTGTAAGCTAACCCGTCTCCATTGCACCAGGTCGGTGCGAAGGGGACAGGTTGGTTTGCACCAAATGGCAGAGACGCAGCGTTTTCCCAGATAAAAGCCGCCAAAATAAACCAGTCCCTTATTGGCAGACTGTCGTAGTTATTACGTGGTCGAGCGTGTCGACCGCATAGGCGGCGCCTTGTTTGGCTAAAGTACAGATATCTGTGTTTAACTCGTCCAAGGTTTCATGCCACGGGCGATGGCCAAAAAGGAAAACAACATGGGATTCATGTCAAAGCTGCTGTCCTTTGGATCCGATAAGGACCTCAAGCGCTACTACAAGATCGTCGACAAGATCAACGGTCTTGAGCCCCAGTTTGAGAAGATGACCGAGGAGGAGCTCCGCGCCCAGACCGATAAGTTCCGCGAGCGTTACGCCAACGGCGAGTCGCTCGACGACATGCTTCCCGAGGCCTTTGCCACCGTGCGTGAAGCTTCCAAGCGCACCATGGGCATGCGTCACTTTGATGTACAGCTCATCGGCGCCATGGCGCTGCACGAGGGCCATATCGCCGAGATGAAGACCGGCGAAGGCAAGACCCTTGTCTCCACGCTGGCCGGCTATCTCAACGCTATCGCCGGTAAGGGCGTGCACGTCGTCACCGTCAACGACTACCTGGCCAAACGCGACTCCGAGTGGATGGGCCGCATCTACAAGTACCTGGGCATGACCGTCGGTCTGCTCCAGAACAACATGCCGCTCGAGCTCAAGCGCCCGGCCTACCAGGCCGACGTCACGTACGGCACCAACTCCGAGTTCGGTTTCGATTACCTGCGCGATAACATGGTCACCCGCCCCGAGCAGCGTGTGCAGCGCGGCCACAACTACGCCATCGTCGACGAGGTCGACTCCATCCTGATCGATGAGGCCAGGACGCCGCTCATTATCTCGGGCGCCGGCACTAAGTCCGCCAGCACCTACAAGGACTTCGCGCGCGCCGTGCGCGGCCTGGAGCGCGGTGAGGACGTGTCGCACGACATGCTCACCGCCACCGAGGACGTTGAACCCACGGGCGACTACGTCATGGACGAGGCCAAGCACACCATCGCCGCCACCGAGCGCGGTCTTAAGAAGATCGAGCGCCGCCTGGGTATCGATGACATCTATGCCGATCTCTCCGGCCAGCTGGTCAACCACCTGCAGCAGGCGCTGAAGGCCCAGTACATGTTCCACCGTGATAAGCAGTACGTGGTCACCAACGGCGAGGTCAAGATCGTCGACGAGTTCACCGGCCGCATCATGGAGGGCCGCCGCTACTCCGAGGGCCTGCATCAGGCCATCGAGGCCAAAGAGGGCGTGCTCGTGCGCGAGGAGAACCAGACGCTGGCAACCATCACCCTGCAGAACTACTTCCGTCTGTATGACAAGCTCTCCGGCATGACCGGCACGGCACTTACCGAGGACGCTGAGTTCCGCGAGATCTACAAGCTGCCCGTCGAGGTCATCCCCTCCAACAAGCCCGTGCAACGTGTTGACCACGAGGACCTGGTCTACCGCACCATCCAGGCCAAGTACAACGCCGTCGCCGACGATGTGGAGCGTCGTCACGCCAAGGGCCAGCCGGTCCTGGTGGGCACCGTCTCTATCGAGAGCTCCGAGAAGCTGTCCGCCGCCCTCACTAAGCGCGGTATCGCGCATGAGGTCCTTAACGCCAAACACCACGAGCGTGAGGCCCATATCGTGGCCCAGGCTGGTCGCTATGGCGCCGTGACCATCGCTACCAACATGGCCGGCCGTGGTACCGACATCCTGCTGGGCGGCAACCCCGACGAGCTGGTGCGCGAGCGCTTGGAGTACGAGGGCCTGACCATGGAGGACGTGACGCCCGAGCAGCTCGAGCAGTTTAACGCCGAGGCCAAGGAGACCTGCAAAGCCGAGCGCGAGCGCGTGCTTGCCGCCGGCGGCCTGACCGTTATCGGCACCGAGCGCCATGAGTCCCGCCGTATCGACAACCAGCTGCGCGGCCGTTCCGGCCGTCAGGGCGATCCAGGCGAGACCCAGTTCTACCTGTCGCTCGAGGACGACCTCATGCGCCTGTTCGGCGGCGACAAGATGGACCGCGTCTCCAAGATGATGGTCACGGCCGATATGGGCGACGACATGCCCATCCAGCACAAGATCATTTCCAAGGCCGTCGAGAGCGCCCAGCACAAGGTCGAGAGCATCAACTTCTCCATGCGTAAGAGCGTCCTTGAGTACGACGACGTCATGAACAAGCAGCGCCAGGTCATCTACGCCGAGCGCAATAAGATTCTGGACGGCAAGGACCTGACCGACCACATCACCGAGGTCATGCACGACACCGTGTACCGCTGCGTGCAGGAGTTCTGCACCAAGGACAGTCACGATGGCGAGCGCGACCTGGAGGGCCTGCGCAAGTGGGTTGTGGAGCTCACCGGCCACATCGATACGCCGAAGTTCCCCGACGAGGATTATGAGGCCCTGGCTGCCGATGTCCTGGCTTACGTAGAGAAGTGCTACAACATGAAGGCCGAGCGACTGGGCGAGGACCTGATGCGCGAGCTCAATACCCAGGTCATGCTGCGCGTCATCGATACCCGCTGGATGAACTACCTGCAGGAGATGGACTACCTTAAGACCGGCATCGGCCTGCGCGGCTTTGGCCAGCGCGACCCGCTGGTTGAGTACAAGACCGAGGCCTACGGCGCGTTCCAGATACTCGTCGATACCATGTATGAGGATTACCTGCGCACGGTTCTGCGCATCGAGATCAAGGCTGCCCCGCGTGCCGTGGAGCACAAGGAAGAGCCCGCGCTCGAGGGCGCGCGCTTCTCCGGTCCTGCCGAGGTCGATGGTGATAACGGCGATTCGGTGCTGCGCAAGCAGGCTCAGGTGCAGGCCCGCACCGCCGTTCAGGGTGGTCCGGCTGCCGTTAACAACGGTGGCAAGGTGACGACCTACCGCAAGTCCGAGAGCGATGACCCCTATGTCAACGTGGGCCGCAACGACCCGTGCCCTTGCGGTAGCGGTAAGAAGTTTAAGTATTGCCACGGCAGGAATCGTTAATGGCCGAGACTCTAGAGGTAACTCCCGCCGAGTTGGACGCGTTTGCGGACCGACTCGGCGAGGTCGAGTCGTATCTCCATTTGGACGAGAAGCGCACCCGCGTAACGGAGCTCGAGGCCAAAAGCGTTGCCCCGGGCTTTTGGGACGATGCCGATGCAGCTCGCGCCACGATGGAGGAGATTGCGCGCGCCAAGGAGGACATCGCCGCCGTGGATACCGCGCGCGGAGAGCTTTCCGATGCTCGCGCCGCGTTGGAGCTTGCCGAGGAAATGGGCGATGACCCCGATGCCGCTGCGCTGCGTGAGGAGGCTGCCGCCACGGCGGAGCGCCTATCCCGCGCCATCGACGAGCTTGAGCTTGCGAGCTGGTTTACCGGGGAGTTCGACCATGGCGACGCGATTGTGACCATCAAACCCGGACAGGGTGGCTTGGAGGCCCAGGACTGGACCTTCATGCTCTTTAAGATGTACATGAAGTACTGCCAGCGTCGCGGCTGGAAGGTCACCATCAACGACTGTCCCGCGGCCGAGGTCATCGGCATCGACCGCGCGACCTTTACCGTCGAGGGCAAGGACGCATTTGGCATGCTGCGCGCCGAGGCCGGTGTCCACCGCTTGGTTCGCATTAGCCCCACCGACGACAAGAAGCGCCGCCAGACCACGTTTGCCGGCGTCGAGGTCATCCCCGTGCTACCCGATGATATCGACATCGAAATCAGTCCCGATGACATCCGCGTGGACGTGTACCACGCGAGCGGCCCGGGCGGTCAGGGCGTCAACACCACCGACTCCGCCGTGCGCGTGACGCATTTCCCCAGCGGCATTGTGGTTACCTGCCAAAATGAGCGCAGCCAGATCCAGAACAAGGCCGCGTGCATGCAGATCCTCAAGGCTCGTCTGTACGAGATTGAGCTCGAGAAGCGCGCCGAGGCGCTCGATGAGATCCGCGGACCCAAGACCACGATTGGTTTTGGCAACCAGATTCGCAGCTACGTGCTCTACCCGTACCAGATGGTCAAGGATCTGCGCTCGGGTGTGGAGACCAGCAATGTCGAGGCCGTTCTTGACGATGGCGACCTGGACCCGTTTGTTATTGGCTACCATCGCTGGGCTACCGGCAACGCCGATGCAGAAGGCTCGGAGGTCTAAAACATCGGGTGGCTTCAAGCCGATGCCAAACCCAACGGTTGGACGGGTTTGTATCCAGAATAAACCCTGCGCAGGGGTGGTTTTTGTCCGGCGAATCGGTAGAATCGAATACAAGAAGAAGTTCAAAGCGCATCCGATGGGGTGCGCTTTTTTGAAGGAGGCAGCATGGCGTATCGTCTGGACATTAAGCGCATTCTTTCGATGAACTTCTTTCACGATCTGCCCCAGATCATGCTGGGATGTGCCTTGGCCGCCATCGCGACCGACCTGTTTTTGATTCCCAACGGTCTTGCAGCCGGTGGCGTTACGGGTCTTGCGACTATTATCCAGGCAGTCGGCGCAGCGCGAGGCGTGTCGCTTCCCGTCGGTATCCAGACTATCGTGATGAATGCCTTGCTGTTGCTGATCGTTATGCGCGAGGGCGGCATGTTCTATGTGGTGCAGACGGCGACGGGCTTTGTGCTGCTGGGCTTCTTTACCGACCTGTTTGCCCCGTTTGTAGCACCTCTGGCGGATGCGGACCTGATGCTTCCCGCTATGTGGGGCGGCATTATTACGGGCATCGGTTACGGCATGGTGTTGCGCGCCGGCGCCAACACCGGCGGCTCGGACACGATTGGCCAAATCATCTCGCGTAACACCTCACTGCCGGTGGGCTCGACCGTCATGGCGATCGATGTTGCCGTATGCGCGCTGTCGGCTCCGGTCTTTTCAATCGAAAACGCACTATATGCAGGCCTTTCGATGGTCATTAGCGGCTACGTGATCGATGCCGTGGTCGATGGTGGCAACAAACGCCGTATGGTACTCATCATCTCGGACAAGTTCCCTGATATCGCTGCCGATATCATGTATGGCCTGGGTCGTGGTTGTACCAAGTTTAAGGCGACTGGCATGTATTCGGGTGCCGAGAAGCCAGTGATTATGGTCATCGTGAGCCGTCGAGAGCTCAATACCCTCAAGACGATCGTGCGCGAGCGCGATCCTCATGCCATCGTGACGGTTGCCGACGTTACGGAAGCCTTCGGCGAGGGATTCAAGGACATTAGCGCGTAGGGTCGATCGCGTTCCATCCAAAAGACGTTCACATTGATAAACCGTTTCATCAG
>URBA01000045.1 GCA_900545905.1 uncultured Collinsella sp. | reverse complement strand
ACGAGATGCAGCGTAGTCTCGTGGGCTCGGAGATGTGTATAAGAGACAGTCCCTAAGCCGCCCACCAGGCCGGCGCACAGGTCGCTCACGATATCGCCGTACAGGTTGGGCAGCACCAGGACATCGAAGTCGTTGGGGTTCTGGACCAGGCCCATGCAGGTGGCGTCGACGATCTTGTCGTTGAACTCGATATCGGGATAGTTGGCGGCAACCTCGCGCGCAACACGCAGGAACAGGCCGTCGGTCGCCTTCATGATGTTGGCCTTATGCACGGCCGTCACCTTTTTGCGGCCGCAGCGGCGGGCATACTCAAAGGCATACTCCACAATGCGGCGGCTCTTGGCGATAGAGATCGGCTTGATCGAGATGGCGGAATCGGCGGCAAAGGTCTTCTGGCCCGAGCGCTCGACGAGCTGCGAGAGCTCCTCGACCTCGGCAGCGCCCTCGTCGAACTCGATGCCAGCGTAGAGGTCCTCGGTGTTCTCGCGCACGATGACCAGGTCGACGTCGCGGAAACGCGAGCCGTCGCCCGGCTGCGACAGGCAGGGGCGCACGCAGGCGTACAGGTCGAAATGCTTGCGCAGGGCCACGTTGACGCTGCGGAAACCCGTGCCGACCGGCGTGGTGATGGGGCCCTTGATGGCAACCTTGGTCTCGGCGACCGCATCGAGCACGTGCTGGGGCAGCGGCGTGCCAAACTCGTCCATGACGCCGGCGCCGGCCTCCTGGACGTTCCAGTTGATCTGGACACCGGTGGCCTCGACCACGCGGCGCATGGCCTGCGTAATCTCGGGACCGATACCGTCACCGGGAATCAGGACTACATCGTGCGCCATAATCTGTTACTCCTCGTCTTCGGCGTCGTCAGATTTTTTAACGCTAGCACGCTTCTTCTTTTTGGAGAGATCCAGGCCAAAACGTTTAACAAGCATTTCGCAAATCTCGCTCGAACGGGCCTTGAGATAGCTGCCCTTGCCGTTCTCGGCGTCGAACTTAAGGCGCAGCGCGAGCTTCTCGGCGACCTCGGCGTCAATCTCGCCCTGGCCAAACTCGTACAGGCAACCGAGCATATCGCGATACTCGAGGTCGCCGTGGTAGCACTGGATGGCCTCGTCCAGGATGGGCCAAGCCTCGCGCGAGCGCTCGACGCTCGTGGCGCCCCACACGCACAGCAGACGGAAGGCGGCATAGCGCAGCGTGGAGGAAATCTCGTCGAACAGCGCGGTCTCGGCGCCCTCAAAGGCATCGCCCAGCTGCTCGGGGCAGGTGGTGGCGAGCGCCGCCAGGGCATCGAGGGCCTCCCAGCGGGTCTGAGCCTCGGGGCGGTCGAGTGCCTCGATCAGCGCGGGCACGCAGGGCACGACGCGCTGTGGATCGCGCTCGGCGAGCAGGTGCAGCACGCGGGCGGCAAACTGGCGGATACGGCGCGTGGGGCAGCCGAGCTCCTTGACCAGACGGTCGACGGCGTTCTCGTTCTCCTCTGCCAGCTGAAGCTGTGCCAGCTCCTCATCGGTGAGCTGTTCTTCCTTGTTTTCTGCCATAGTTACCTCTTCTTACTATTTCTTAGCGTGCTTGCCAGCACCCTTGTTGTCATCGGTGACCGAGATGAGCTGTCGGTCGGCCGCGCCATTGCGACGCGCACGGCGGCGCTCCTCGGCGTCGCCCGCGTCGGCGGCGGCGCGATGAGCCTTGTTGACGTTAAAGACCTCGTCGTGCTTGCGCCACGGACCGACGGACTCGCCAAAGCTCATCTTAAGGCCGGCGATAAAGCCACCGAGCCAGCCGATCGGCGCAAACTGCACCAGCGGGAACAGCGAGAACACCCAGGTCAGCAGGACGACTGCCGCCGCTCCCACAAAGTTGGCAATCCAGTAGTCGCGCTTGGTGATGACGCGCTTTTCGCACGCCCACTGACCGCACAAAAAGCCAATGTAGATCGCAAAGAGAAAGAGCACCAGCGCAAGCACCACGAACGTCCAGCTCATAGGCGCTACTCCCCGTGATGGTGGCCGCAGCAGCACTCGTGGCCGTCGTCATGGCCGTGGCCACCGCAGCACTCGTGGTCCTCGCCATGGTGGTGGCCGCAACCGCACTCGTGGTCGTCGCCGTGCTCGCCGCAACCGCAGCCGTCCTCGTGAGCACCATGCTCTTCGGGACGATACTGCGACCAGTCCAGACCGGCGGCGATGGCGTCGGCCTCCTCCTTGTAGAGGACCGTGATGGCCTGGGTGCCCAGCTTGGCGCCACCGATGGCGTCGAGCATGTCGTAAAGCGTAAAGGCCACGTCAGCGCCGGGCAGCGCAAGCTCGCGATCGTCGGCATAGGCGAGCGCCAAGCGCAGGTCCTTGATGAAGTGCTCAACCATAAAGCCGGGCTTGTAGTCGCCGTCGAGCGCCTTGGGCGCCAGGCTCTCCATGGCACCGGACTTGCCGGTACCACCCAGGATCATCTGGCGGGTCTTCTCCAGGTCAAGGCCGCTCAGCTCGGCAAATGCCATGGCGTCTGCCATGCCGACCATGCAGGCGCCCAGCGACACCTGGTTGGCGAGCTTGGCAGCCTGGCCCTTGCCGGCGCCGTCGAAGCAGCAGATGTTGGCCGCGAAGGTGGCAAGGATGTCGCGGACCGGCGCGATGTCGTTCTCGGTGGCGCCCACGATAGCCGTAAGCGTGCCGGCGATAGCACCCGACTCGCCGCCGGTGACGGGGCAGTCAAACGCCATGCGGCCGGAAACCTGGGCGGCCTCGGCAATGTCGCGCGCCAGCTCGGGCGAGCTCGTGGTGAGGTCGATCAGGACCGCGCCGGGCTTAGTGCACGCGAGCAGGCCGTCGCCCGCCAGGTAGAGCTCCTCAACCTCGGAGGGATAGCCCACCATGGTAAAGACGACGTCGGCGTTCGCCACGGCATCTGCCGGCGTATCGGCCCAGACAGCGCCGCGCTCAACGAGCGCGGCGGCCTTGGACTTGGTGCGGTTGTTGACCGTGACGGGATAGCCGGCATCCAGGATGTGGCCGGCGATGGGGGCACCCATGATTCCGGTGCCGATAAATGCGACGGAGAGCTTGTTTGCCATGAAACCTTTCCTTTTGGGTTGGGTGTTGTTACCAGGTTAAACACTCGGTGCCAGCGTTTGGGCAGTGAGCTGGGATCGATTACGGCCGCGTTACTTGCCTACTGACCGCGCACGCGACGGGCGATGCGGTCGGAAAGCGACGCCTTGTCGGCGCGGTTCTTACCCCAAAACGCGCAGGCCACCATGCCGGGGCCCACGTGCGAGCCAATGGTGGGACCCACGGAGCTGCGAATGATCGTAACGTCGGCGCAGCCCTCCTCCTTGCGGATGGCGGCTTCGAGCCAGTCGCCGTCCTTTTCGGCATCGGCCGTCATGATGGCGATGGGCATGGTGCGGTCGGGCACGTAGTTCTCGCGGAACGACTTGAGGATGGACTTGAGTGCCTTCTTGCGGCCGCGGTTGACGCCGATCAGCGACAGCGAGCCGGCCAGGTCGTAGGACAGCTCGGGTTTGACGTCGAGCTTTGCCGTGAGCTGTGCCGCCGCGGGCGGAATGCGGCCGCCGGCAGCCAGCGCGTCAAAGCTCTCGAGCGTAAAGTAACCGTGGACATAGGTCTTGGCCTCGTTTGCCCAGTCGACCAGCTGCTTGGCGGTCAGTCCCGCCGAACGCTGGCGCACGGCCTCGAGCGCCAAGAGCGCGCCGGTCGCACAGGGCAGAGCGTTGTCGACCACGTACAGCTCAAAGTTGGGATACTCGGCGCGCACGGCGTCCGCCGCCTGGCACGCGGAGTTGTAGCTCGACGACAGCGCCGAGGTAAAGCACAGGTAGACCGTGGGCGTGCCCTCTTTGGCGCACTCGGTAAAAAACTCGATATAGCGACCGAGCGACACAGCCGAGGTGGACACGCGGGCACCGGCGCGCATCCGGTCGTAGAACTCCTTAGGGCTCATGCTCGACCAGATGTCGTCCGTACGCTCCTCGCCATCGATAATGAAGGGGAAACCCAGGATATCGACATCGAGGTTCGCGGCGACCTCGGGGCTAAAGTCGCAGCAGGTATCGACGACGATGCGGCAACGGTCCGAATGACCGGCGGATGCGGCCTTGTCCATCAAAGCGACTCCTTACGTAAAAAGGCGGCCACCCGCATGGGATGGCCGCCAACCGTTAACTCATGCAAGTTAACGTATTTTACTCGTCAAGTGTTTCGATGCGGGGCTTGATGATGCCATATCCACCATTCTTACGGTGATACACCACATTGATGAGGCCAGTCGTCGCGTTCTCGAACACGTAGAAGTCGTGGCCGAGCAGATCGGTCTGCACCAGCGCCTGCTCCTCAGTCATCGGGGTGACGTCGATAACCTTCTCGCGGACAAGCAGGTCGTCCTCTTCCTCGGGCAGCAGCAGGTCGGCCAGATCCTCGACGCGCTCGACCGGCGCGACATCCGCGGCGCTGGCACCGCCCTGGCGGTTGTCCACGACCTTAGTCTTGAACTTACGCAGCTGGCGGGTGACCTTATCGGCGGAGAGGTCGATGGCGGCGTACATATCTGCACCGTGCTCGGCAACGCGAATCACCGAACCGCGGGCACGAACCGTAACCTCGACGATTGCCGGGTTGGGGTTCGAGGGGTTCTTCTCATAACGAAGCACGACGTCGACTGTCATGGGCTCGATGTCGAAAACCTTGAGCGCCTCGCCGATTTTCTCATCCACATGCGCACGCAGAGCATCGGTTACCGTCGTCTTGCGTCCAGAAACCTTGATATCCATACGTGGCTCCAATCTGCCTCGGGGACTTACTGTACTGGCTATGTACCCATTGCCGTGCATTTAATCACGCGGATTCCCAAAGACCCGAATAACGATTGCTTGATACCGCATACCGAAGTCTCGCACTTTTCTGTGGCAAAGTGCGCTATAGGAGGGAGCCGGCGACTTTGTATTTGGTCCCGAAAATTGGCTTTGACCTGCTGGTTTTATAGAGATGAAAAAGCCGGGCTCCCCTATTGGGGAAGCCCGGCAGTGCGTGTTGAAACCGTGAAGGGGCATCTCTCCTAGCGCATAGGAGACACCACCCCTAGCAATAACTAGCTATTAAGCTTGTTAATGTCGTCGTCGGTGATGGTGTCTTCCTGGCTGGACGATTTGTCTTCGGAGGATGCGGTCTCATTGTTGGAATCGGAGGACTCGCTGCCGGAGGATGTGGTCTCGCTGGACTCAGAGTCGCCCGGCTGCACGTTAGCGCCCGAAACCGTCTTAGTGGTGAGGTCGTAGGGCATCGTGCCGTACCAGACGCAGTGGACCGCCTCGAGCGTGCCGTCGGCCGTAATACCGTCGAGGGCATCGCTCACGGCACGACACAGTTCGTCATTGGACGAAAGGCCTGCAACACCAAGCGTCGAGGGCGCCTCGAGCGCACCGACATAGGAGATCTCGCTCATCAGTCGCGCAAGGTAACCGCCAGCCGTGGAGTCGCAGATCACATAGTCGACCTCGCCGGACTCGAGCGCCTCAAAGCACTCGTTGATGTTGGAGTAGGTCTTTTGGTTGGCGGTGATGCTCTGCTTAGCAAGCGCCTCCTGCGAGGCCGAGGACATCTGAACGCCCAGGGTGGACGTGTTAAGGGTATCGGTGGAAACGCTCAGCGACCCACCATCGCTGGTTTTACCGAACACGGAAGCGGCATCGTACAGGCACGTGCCGAGCGAGCTAACGTCCCCATCCGTGGAGTTGATCTCGCCGATAAAGATATCAGCCTTTTTGTCACCGAGCGCGGAACCTGCCGAGGACGCATCGACAAAGGCGACCTTAAGGCCCATGCGGCTTGCGAGGGCGCGGACGGCGTCAACCGCATACCCCGTGAGCTCGCCGTCGGCGCCCTGCATGGCCTGCGGCGCATCGGAGGTATCGAGGGCAACCGTCAGGGTACCGGGGGTGACCAGGGCATCATCCGACACCGCGGGCGTGACGGTCTCGTACTCGATCTGGTCGATCGTGGGAGTCGTGAACGTAGACAGCGGGTTGAACGCGCATCCGCTCAGGCCCAAAACGGCGATGACCGCTGCGGTCCCAGCACCTAACCGAGCCGCGTGCATCAAGCTGCCCCTCACCATGTCCACTACCCTGCCTTCTGTGTCGTATACGATCCGTGCGTTGCGCGGAATATCAGATTGTTCCCACCAGCTGACCTGGTATTTGACCCCACACTTGCGCACCGGGGTGTTTGCTCGGGAGGCCGCAGCCACCTTCACGACTGGCCCGCTCGCCCGCGAGGCGGTATTGCCCCAAAGAAAGTAGAACGGACGGTGCGGCTTACATCTAGGACGCGCCATGATCGCGCCGCGCGCACGCGGTCGCTTACGTGGATCCCTTTGACCGCGTCTGTCTTGGACTAGGATGGACATTTCGTCCATCCGCAACCACAGCCTGGCAGGAACGTAGCGCATTATAGCTAAGTTCAAGCTAAAGTTTAAGGTTAGGGGCGTCATTCGCACCGTGAGCACAGATTTTGCAGGTCGGAGCGGACCGCACGCGCCCCCATGAAACCCGAAGCTCCCCTACGGTGAGTTCCGGGACACCCTTCTTAGGGTGCCGTGGCCAAAAAATGGCAAATATGAGTACTGTTAGCAATTTAGTAACAGGCAATTTTGGCCTCTCGGACAGATTATGCGCTCAGTGTCGCCAACCTGATGCTTAGTTATTCTACATTTGTTTATTATCTTCTTACTTTATGACGCCTCCGAGCCCTAAATTCCTTGATTTTGCTGTTATTGATTTAGTGACAGTACTCATATTTGCCATATTTTGGCCAGGGCATATGATTAACCCCCTATTTTCGACGTGAATTAGACCGGCTTAAGCCCAAAACACGCCCGCAGCGTGTTAAGCAACGCCTCTTGCTTCTTCCTGCGGGCATCGACACGATTCCGGTACCGCTTTCGCATACGCTGGTGCATGCGCCATGCGAGCGCTTCCATCGCTTCCATGTCACAGAGCATTTCGTTATTGACCGTCGCGACCTCGATTCCCATAGTAATCAAGCCCGTGTTGCGCTTTTCATCATGGATACGTCCCCTCCGAGAGGAATGGCCCAGCTCACCGTTGTATTCCAGGTCAAACCGGGCTGCCTCTTGATACGCATCGCAAACTGCATGGGGCATCCCCGAGATTGCCTGCGCGCGGTCATCGAACTCGATCTTGTAGTCGGTCTTAAAGGGACCGCAGGCAAATCCGCCATAGGAAAACGGAAGCGAAAACAGAGCGAGCATGATGCACTCCATGGGTGAGCGCAGGTTTTCCGACAGAAAGGGGCACAGCCGCCGCAGCTGCTTGGCCGCGCTCCCCTTGCATGCCGCAAGGTAATCTGCCAGGCGATCGGGCGTCAGCACTGGCTCGACCTCAAAGTAGCCCACATCTGACGGCTGGTCCCTATCCTTTGCAAGCCTGTTCACGGTGGGCGAGCTGTAAGGGGGCAGATACTGCCCGCGATCGCTCAGCGAAATCTTGGAGCACAGCTCCTGGGCCAGGGCAAATGCCTGGATGCAGCCGACTTCGCGCGCAACGGCGGCACAGAGGGCCTCGGGAGACAAGCTGTACACCCCCGGCTCAACCTCCAAAATCGAGGCGTCCGGCAGGCCTGCAGAACAAACGGACCAGCTTGCACCAGGCATGCGACGACGCTGCTTCGCCGACCCCACCAGCAGGCACAAGTCTTCTTGGACCTCGCCACTCACGGCTCCGGTCCGCACCAAATCGGGAAGATAGATGTCCTCGGCCGAGGGAGACGATGCATGCAGCACACGGCGTTCTTCATCGGGAGCGAGGTCTCTCCAGCTGATGTAACCCATTTGTCGGCGCTCGGCGCGCATCATGCGCAGCGCCGAGGCACCGGTCAGGACTACGGAGGCCGCCAGTTGCTCGCTTGTCGGCTCGATGCGCCGCGCTATCTTCACTGCCACAAAACCACCCCTACCAAACACGTGCGATAGCAAGGCCATCGACTGCCGCAGCGCCGGCGCGCTTGAGCTCCGCCGAGGCTGCTGCCATGGTCGCGCCCGTGGTGATAACGTCATCGATAAGCAGTAGGCGGCGGCCGTGCACGTCCTCAACCGTCTCGTACATGCCTTGGGCACGCTCGCGACGCTCCTCACGACCGAGTTCGCGCTGGTCGGCATGCCCGTACTTGACGAGAGCATCGAGCAGGGGAACACCCGACAGCTCGCAAAATGGGCGCGCAATGGCCTCCATATGATCAAAGCCACGCCGCCGAAACGCTGCCGCCGTCGCAGGCACAAACACCACCGCATCCGCACCGGACAGCACACCTCCTAAGCGTTCGGGCGCTACGACCTGGGCATGCAGGGCGGTGTCGTAGAGCAGCTCCGCCAGATACGGCGCCAGGCGTCGCTCGCCCGCGTCCTTGTACGCTTTAATGATGCGCGGCAGCGGATGCGCATAGACGGAGCACGCCAGGCAGCGGTCGAGCGCCTCCGCCATTGCCGAGGACGTGCCCTCGACCGAACACTCAGTGCACAGCAAATCCCCAAACGGGGCGCCGCATCGGGTACAGCTATGACGTGGGTCGATGAGCGTGAGCGCGGCCAGGCAGTCTTGGCAAATAAGCGCACCGGCGCGCTCGCAGCCGGCACATCGTGTTGGCGACAATGCCTCGAGTGCCTCGCGTGCCGCCCGCTCGGCAAACGGCAGCAATTCGTCCGCAAACGGTAGGGCGCCGGCACCCTGCAGACGGCTCAATTTGTTCAGATGGCTCTTCAAGACACAACCCTCCCTACGTTCGGTCGCAGGGAGGGTTGTTGATTCAGCGCTATGGTACCCCGACGCGATTGGGGTAAGGCGGGTTAAATCCGCTCGCGGGCGTTATTCGCCGGCGGGCGGTTGTGGTGCGGCCGAAGACGGGGTCGAGCCCTCGCCACCGTCCTGGCGCGGCT
>URBA01000044.1 GCA_900545905.1 uncultured Collinsella sp. | reverse complement strand
CCGTCCAAGCCGATAGCGATCTTGCTGACCGTGTTCTTTATGCCGCTGCTGGTGAGCCGCTTCGCCGAAAGGGTCACGCGAAGCCTCTGTATGTTGCCGTGATCGGATGCCTTGCCGGAGTGTTGGCGACCGGAGGGGTCGCCTACGCCGTTGTCAATTCCAGCTATTTTGCCTCAGCCTGGGGAAACCACGGCAACGGGGATTCCATTACCTGGACCAACGGCGGCTCATCGGGAACTAAATATACCTACACCAGAGAGTTTGGCGATGGCATCGCGCCCCAAAGCCTGGAGGGCACAGTCCAGAAGGTTAATCTGTCCGTCGAGGGTAACGGCTATACGCTTGATATCCATGAGATGGCAATCGACCAAAACGGCTGCGGAGCCGTGACGTTTACGTTGTCCAATCCAAATGGAGTTAACTACTACAAGCCAGCAGCAGAGATTGGCGAACTTGTTCTCTATGGTGAAGAAGAACAGGGCATCGGCACGCCCGATATGAAGTTCGGCGAGGAATGGCCTGACACACGCAGCACAATTGATAAGGACACATCAAGCGATACTGTCATTAATGGCACGATGTACTTTGCCGCTATGGATCGCGAGCGAGATTTGCAACATGCGGTCACCTGGAATATCCACTGGACCGAGGGTGAGGGTGAGAGTGCGAGGCGGTTTGAGGCGTCGACACCCGAGTTCAATATTGGAGCGTACGTCGATACAAAGGGACTCCGCTCCGGTGACTCGCCTCTTGAGATTAGCCCGTTTTCCATCCAGACGCACATCGATGATTTGGGCTATGAAGCAGTTGATAATAAGCTGACCGTCAGCTACAAGGATGGATCGGAGCAGATTATCGAAGATGACGACGCAGGGGTGTTCAACTTATATTTTTCTTATGGGCGCAATAGCGGAGAGAACATCTGGGTGCCAACGAAGTTGATTGATGTCGAACAAGTGGTCTCAGTAACGCTTGAGGGCACGAGGTGCACGTCAACAGGGGAGACCGAAACAAAAGTACCCTTTACCATCGTTTATTCGTAAAGTCTGGGCCGCTTCCCAAGGGGGGAAGCGGCCTTTTTAGCGTTATATGGACGAGTGGATTGGACGTTATTCGTCTGATTCTCGGAAGAACGTAGCAAATGGATGCGGATCACCGTGAAGAGTGGCGTTTTCCCAGATAAAACCGACCAAAATAAACCTGTCCCTTTTTGGCAGGGAACGTTGCCCCGACGAGCACGTCGGATTCCCGGGCCGGGCGGCACAGGGGTTAAGTTTGTCGCGAGTTCCGCACGAGCCGGAGGCCACTTAATGTGGCCTCCGTGCGAGCCAGGACTGTAGAGCAGCAAACTTAACCCCTGTGCCGCCCGGACCGGGAATCCGCCCCCGCGCACAGAAGGGGATTCCTTTTGTGTAGGCTTTGCGGAAATGTGCCAATTTTGGGATACGCCCGGCGGCGTGGTCTGTTGACGGCACAGCTAACGCCACGTATCCTATCGAACTGCGTGTTTCGTAGGGGGATGCTGACCCCTCGATTCAAGCCGTTGCACTTTACAGAAAGCTGGAATCATTCGAGAAGGAGTACGCTTTGCCTACTATTAACCAGCTGGTTCGCCAGGGCCGTCGTTCCGTGCCCAAGAAGTCCAAGAACGCTGCTCTGCAGCACAACTCCCAGAAGCGCGGCGTGTGCACCCGCGTCTTCACCACGAGCCCCAAGAAGCCGAACTCGGCTCTTCGTAAGGTTGCCCGTGTTCGCCTCGTCAACGGCATCGAAGTTACTGCTTACATCCCGGGTGAGGGCCACAACCTGCAGGAGCACTCCATCGTGCTCGTCCGCGGTGGTCGTGTCCGTGACCTCCCTGGTGTCCGTTATCACGTCATCCGTGGCGCCTACGACGCTGCTCCGGTCCAGAACCGTATGCAGGCCCGTTCAAAGTACGGTGCTAAGCGCCCCAAGGCTAAATAAGCCAGATAACGTTTTGATACTTTCGCCGTGTGCCGTCTTGAGCGCCGCACGGTAGACACTTAAGGAGATTTCACATGCCGCGTCGTGCAGCAGCTAATCGTCGTGAGGTTCAGCCTGACGCCGTTTACAACAACCGCCTGGTGACTCAGCTCATCAACAAGGTCCTTCTTGACGGCAAGAAGGCCACCGCTGAGCGCATCGTTTACACCGCTTTCGAGATCGTTGCCGAGAAGTCCGAGGGTGGCGACGCTCTCGCTACCTTCAAGAAGGCTATGGACAACGTCAAGCCCACGCTCGAGGTTAAGCCCAAGCGTGTCGGTGGCGCTACCTATCAGGTCCCGATGGAGGTCAACTCCCGTCGTTCCACCGCTCTGGGTATCCGCTGGATCGTCAACTTCTCCCGCGCTCGCAAGGAGAAGACCATGGCCGAGCGTCTCGCCAACGAGATTCTCGACGCTTCCAACGGCCTGGGCGCTTCCGTCAAGAAGCGTGAGGACGTCTTCAAGATGGCCGAGGCCAACCGCGCGTTCTCTCACTATCGTTGGTAAGTTTAAGGTAAGGAACTAACATGGCTAAGCCTAAGTACAAGCTTTCCGATACCCGTAACATCGGCATCATGGCCCACATCGATGCCGGTAAGACCACCACGACCGAGCGTATTCTTTACTACACCGGTAAGACCCACAAGATCGGTGAGGTCCATGAGGGCGCTGCCACCATGGACTGGATGGTTCAGGAGCAGGAGCGCGGCGTAACCATTACCTCCGCTGCTACCACGTGCTTCTGGAACAAGGACGGTAAGGACTACCGCATCCAGATCATCGACACCCCGGGCCACGTTGACTTCACCGCCGAGGTCGAGCGCTGCCTGCGCGTCCTCGATGGCGCTGTCGCCGTCTTCGACGCCGTTGCCGGCGTTCAGCCCCAGTCTGAGACCGTTTGGCGTCAGGCTTCTACCTTCAACGTCCCCCGCATCGCCTTCATCAACAAGTATGACCGCGTGGGCGCTGACTTCTTCAACGCTATCGAGACCATGAAGGATCGTCTCGACGCCAACGCCGTGGCCGCTCAGGTCCCGATGGGCGCCGAGGACAACTTCTGGGGCGTCATCGACCTGGTCACCATGACTGCATGGGACTTCAAGGCCGACGAGAAGGGCATGACCTACCCCGAGCCGATGGACGAGATCCCGGCTGAGTTTGCCGACATCGCTGCCACCAAGCGCGAGGAGCTCCTCGACGCTGCTGCCAGCTTTGACGACGAGCTCATGGAGAAGATCCTCATGGAGGAGGACTTCACCGTCGAGGAGCTCAAGGCTGCTCTGCGCAAGGGCGTTCTGGCCAACGAGCTCAACCTCGTCTTCGTGGGTTCCGCCTACAAGAACAAGGGCGTTCAGGAGCTGCTCGACGCTGTCGTCGACTACCTGCCCAGCCCGCTTGACGTTGAGGCCGTCACCGGTACCGATCCGGACACCGGCGAGGAGATCCAGCGTCATCCTTCCTTCGACGAGCCCTTCTCCGGCCTGGTCTTCAAGATCATGACCGACCCGTTCGTCGGTAAGCTCACCTATGTCCGCGTTTACTCCGGCCGCGCCGAGTCCGGCTCCTACGTGGTCAACGCTTCCAACGGTCAGCGCGAGCGCCTCGGCCGCATCCTCGAGATGAACGCCGCCGAGCGTATCGACCGTGACGACGCTGCCGCCGGCGACATCGTCGCTTGCGTCGGCTTCAAGAACTCCACCACCGGTGACACCCTGTGCGCCGAGGGCAAGGAGATCGTCCTCGAGAAGATCGAGTTCGCTAAGCCCGTTATCGACGTTGCCATCGAGCCCAAGACCAAGGCCGAGCAGGACAAGATGTCCTTGGCTCTGACCAAGCTCGCCGAGGAGGACCCGACCTTCCAGGTGTCCACCAACCACGAGACCGGCCAGACCATCATCGCCGGCATGGGCGAGCTGCACCTCGAGATCATCGTCGACCGTCTGCTCCGCGAGTTCAAGGTTGACGCTAACGTTGGTAAGCCCCAGGTTGCCTACCGCGAGACCGCTGGTCACGACGTCGAGAAGGCTGAGGGCAAGTTCGTCCGTCAGTCCGGTGGTCGCGGTCAGTACGGCCACGCCGTCATCAAGCTCGAGAAGATGGAGGAGGGCTTCGGCTACGAGTTCGTCAACGCTATCGTCGGCGGCGTCGTGCCCAAGGAGTACATCCCGTCCATCGACAAGGGCATCCAGGAGGCCCTGAACACCGGTGTTATCGCCGGCTTCCCGGTCCTCGACGTTAAGGTCACCCTGTTCGACGGTTCTTACCACGAGGTCGACTCCTCCGAGGCCGCCTTCAAGATCGCCGGTTCCATGGCTATCAAGGACGCCCTCAAGAAGTCCGATCCGCAGCTGCTCGAGCCGATCATGGCTGTCGAGGTCGAGACCCCCGAGCAGTACATGGGCGACGTCATGGGCAACCTCTCCGGTCGCCGCGGCAAGATCGAGGGCATGGAGGATCGCAAGAACAGCAAGCTCATCCGTGCCAAGGTGCCGCTGGGCGAGATGTTCGGTTACGCTACCGACCTTCGCTCCCAGACCCAGGGCCGTGCATCCTACACGATGCAGTTCGACTCTTATGAGCCCGCGCCCAAGTCCATCGTGGACGAGGTCATGAGCAAGAACGCCTAAGTTCGAGCTCCCTGTTACGTAATCCGCGAGAACATCTCTCGCACTCTTTGGAGGTTTAAGTTGGCTACCCAGAAGATCCGCATTCGCCTCAAGGGCTATGATCACGAGGTCGTCGATCAGTCCGCGAAGCTCATCGTCGAGACCGCTCAGAAGACCGGCGCTCGCGTTTCCGGTCCTGTCCCCCTGCCCACCGAGCGCAACCTGTACACGGTTATCCGCTCGCCGCACGTGAACAAGGACTCCCGTGAGCAGTTCGAGATGCGCACCCACAAGCGCCTCATCGACATCCTCGACCCCACCTCGGGCACCGTTGATTCGCTTATGCGTCTCGACCTCCCCGCTGGCGTCGACATCGACATCAAGCTCTAAGCGATATCGCTCATAGCTTACAGAGCCCCGCTGCCATCTTGGTAGCGGGGCTCTTTTGTTTTGCATGATGGGTTTGGATCGCCGGGTAAGGCTGCCGAGCGGCTGGCTGTGGCGACCTACTCACTCAAGGGGCGCAATGACGCTTCCTCAAAATGGAAGAATCGCAAGCCGTCTTCTGTTTCGATGCACGCACGACCAAAGCCATCGACCGTTTTAAAGATGCCTCGCGCCAGCTCGTCACCGGCAGGGGAGCGGGCGATAACGTGCTTTCCAATCCAATTGAGGTGGGCGACATATTCGCCGTGGACGGGCGCGAGCGGTCCGGTGTTTTCTTCCATGGCGTTGAGGCGTTCTGCCCAGGCATCTACAGCGTCTATAACTGCGTGATAGACCTCATCGAGGAGCATGTCGACAGCAGGAACGTTCTCGTTAAGGTCCGAGAGACCGATTGCCGGCAGGCCGCCATCGGGCACTTCTTGGGGCGCATAGTTCACATTGACGCCAATACCGCAGACGGCGAAAGGTTTGCCTTCGTTATCGCGTGCGGCCTCGACCAGAATGCCGCCGAGCTTGCGTCCACGCGCGACCAGGTCGTTGGGCCATTTGAGGCCAATCTCGTTTGCAAGACCCTGTTTTTCGAGCGCCTCGAGCACCGCTAGGCCGCTGACGGCGGCAAGACCAGAGTACTTTGCAGGATTAACGCATGGACGCAGGACAATCGAAAGCAATAGGTTGCCGGCGGTTGAATCCCACTTGTGGCCGCGCCGGCCGCGTCCTGCTGTCTGAGCCCGGGCGGCAAGTCCTGTGCCGTGCGGCGCTCCCTGTTTTCCTGCTTCGAGCAGGTCATCGTTGGTCGATCCGGTTACGTCGACGATCGTTAATTTGGCATCCATAATGGCTGCTACCTCCTTAATGAATAAGTGAATAACGTAATGGTGTCGAGAGGCAGACACAATGTGAAGCCTTTGTCGCATTTGGACAATTTAATGTTAACACGTCAACAACGACTGAAATGCGCTATCCTCTCTTGGTCGATGTAAACACGTCAACAACTCAAAGGAGGTTAGTGATGGGTTTCACGATTCTTGGAACAGGCTCGGCGCTTCCCAAGCGCAGTGTTTCCAATGACGAGCTGTCCGAGTTCCTCGATACCTCGGATGAGTGGATTTTTACCCGCACAGGTATCAAGAGCCGCCACGTCTGCACCAGCGAGTCACTTGACGACCTTGCCGTAGCGGCGAGCGAGCGGGCACTTCGGGTGTCCGGAATCGACGCGAGCCAGTTGGATCTGATCGTCTGCTCGACGACGACGGGTGACCACCTTGTTCCCGCTGAGGCGTGTGCCGTTGCTGAGCGACTGGGCGCGACGTGCCCTGCCTTCGATGTCTCGGCGGCCTGCGCCGGCTTCGTATTTGCGCTCGATGTCGCCGAGGGCTATATCGCCCGCAGCCGTGCCGAGCGCGTGCTTGTTGTTGCTGCCGAGCAGATGACGCGCGCGCTCGACTGGACTGACCGTGCCACGTGCGTGCTCTTTGGCGATGGCGCGGGCGCTGCAGTCATGGAGGCCGGGGGAGAGAATCCCCTTGCCGTTGAGCTTTCGACCGCACCCGATGTCGAGACGTTGCGCGTTCCCGGGCTGGATGGCACCTCGCCATTCAAGGTTCCCTCGGACTGCCAGAGTGTGCTTTCCATGAACGGCCGCCGCGTGTTCATGTTCGGCGTCAACGCCATCTGCGACACGGTCCATAAGCTTGCGATCGATGCGGGCATTTTGGTCGAAGACATCGATCATTTTGTATTCCATCAGGCTAACGAACGAATCCTGAGTCAGGCGGTCAAGCGCCTCGGTGTGCCAGACAAGCGCGTGGTTCGAACGCTGCGCGAGACCGGCAACATTTCGAGCGCATGCATTCCGCTTGCTCTCGATCGACTGGCAAATACCGGCGAGCTGCACGCGGGCGACACCATCGCCCTAGTCGGATTTGGCGCCGGCTTGGATGTAGGTGGCTATCTACTTCGTTGGAAGTAGTCGCACATAGGAAATAAAAACGCCCCCAGGGCACAAACAAAGGAGAACTACCATGGCAGATCAGAAGACCTTCGAGCGCGTTTGCGACGTTATCCGCGAGACCGCCGGCCTTGACGATGTCGAGATGAAGTCCGAGTCCACGCTCGAGGAGATTGGCCTCGACAGCCTGGGTACCGTCGAGATCCTCGTTGCCGTCGAGGACGAGTTTGGCATTGAGCTCGATACCGAGGAGAACCCCAAGACGGTCGGCGAGTTCGCCGATACGGTCGAGGCGGCATTGGAGAAGTAGAGATGCTCAAGACTCCTCTCTGCGATCTGCTCGGCATCGAAAAGCCCGTGTTCCAGGGCGGTATGGCCTGGATTGCCGATGCTTCGCTGGCGTCCGCAGTGTCCGAGGCGGGTGGCTTAGGCATCATCGCGGCCATGAACGCCGACGCCAACTGGCTTCGCGACCAGATTCATGAGCTGCGCGCCAAGACGGATAAGCCCTTTGGCGTGAACGTCATGCTCATGAGCCCGTTTGCCGACGAGGTTGCACAGGTCGTGATTGACGAGCGAGTGCCGGTCGTCGTGACGGGCGCCGGCAATCCCGCCAAGTACATGAAGGCGTGGAACGAGGCGGGCATCAAGGTCATCCCGGTCGTTGCCTCGGTGGCGCTGGCGCGCCTCGTGGCACGTCGTGGAGCCACGGCGGTTGTTGCCGAGGGTACCGAATCGGGCGGCCATATTGGCGAGACCTCGACGATGGCACTTGTCCCGCAGGTTGTCGATGCGGTCGATATTCCCGTGGTTGCGGCTGGCGGTATCGCCGATGGCCGCGGCGTGGCGGCCGCCTTTATGCTGGGCGCCGCCGGCGTGCAGGTGGGTACGCGCTTTCTGATCGCAGATGAGTGCACCGTATCGGAGCAGTACAAGGAGATGGTCCTGAAGGCCAACGACACCTCGACGCGTGCGACCGGCCGCTCGACGGGACACCCGGTGCGTGCCCTCAAGAGCCCCTTCACCAACGCCTACGCCAAGAGCGAGGCGGCGGGCGTAAGTGTCGAGGAGCTCGGGGCCATGGGCACGGGCGCCCTTCGCAAGGCCGCCAAGGACGGCAATTACGAAGAGGGCTCGTTTTTGTGTGGACAGATTGCCGGCATGGTCAACGAGCGCCAAAGTGCACGTGAAATCGTTGACGACCTAGTCGATGGCGCCGAGCACGTCCTGAAGGGTGCGTGCGCATGGGTGGCGTAGCGTTTCTGTTTGCCGGCCAGGGCGCCCAGCACCCCGCGATGGGCGTCGACCTGATCGAGGCATCGCCGGCGGCCGCCGAGGTGTTCGCCATTGTCGACGAGGTGCGCCCGGGGACCAGTGAGCAGTGCCGAAGCGCCTCCAAGGAGGAACTCTCGCAGACCGAGAACACGCAGCCGTGCGTGTTCGTTCACGATCTGGCAGCGGCTGCCGCCCTGCGTGAGCGCGGCGTGGTACCTGCCGCCTGTGCGGGTTTTTCGCTTGGCGAGGTCGCCGCGCTCACCTTTGCGGGGGCGTTCGATACGCGAGCGGGCTTTGAGCTCGTGTGCGAGCGCGCGGCGCTGATGGCCGCGGCTGCCGAGCGCCATCCGGGCGGCATGCGCGCCGTCATCAAGCTCGATGCGGCGCAAGTCGAGAACCTGGCAAAACAGGCCGGCGAGGACTGCTGGCCGGTCAACTACAACAGTCCGCAGCAGACGGTTGTTGCCGGAGCGCCCGAGGCGCTGCAGGAGCTCGACGTCCTAGTAAAAGAGGCTGGCGGCCGCGCTATGAAAGTCGCGGTGTCGGGCGCATTTCATAGCCCCTATATGGCCGAGGCGACTGAGGGGCTGGCGACGTATATCCAAGCCGGCCAGGCGCCGTCACCGCTGCTGATTCCGGTCATGGCAAACATGACGGCGGCGCCCTATCCGGCGGACCCGCGAGCGGCATCGGATGTCTTGGCCAATCAGGTGAGTCATGCCGTTCGTTGGGTCGACACGCTGCATACTCTGCAGACTGTCTCTTATACACATCTCCGAGCCCACGAGACTACGCTGCATCTCG
>URBA01000043.1 GCA_900545905.1 uncultured Collinsella sp. | reverse complement strand
TCTAGCTGGATGCAGAAAATGTCGGATTCCGGCTCTACAAGATTTAGCTTTCAATCTTATGCAGATGCGAATTATGCAACTTTGCATAATCATTGGGTGCGGTCTGCACTCAGGACATGTATATCGACTGAGGTAGCGTGACCGCCCCGCTTGCTGGCCTCGCGCCGTGGTACGATTTTTGAGTTTGAAAGTCCCGCCGCGCCCCGGCTGCCCTTGCAGCTCGTTGCGCGGCCGCACGCAAAGGAGCCATCATGGCCGGTATGAACATGCAGCAGATGATGAAGCAGGCTCGCAAGATGCAGGAGCAGCTTGCCGCCGCGCAGGAGAACCTCAAGTCCCAGACCGTCGACGCCTCTGCCGGCGGCGGCATGGTCAAGGTGACCGTTAACGGCGAGATGGAGCTCGTCAACCTCACCATCGACCCCGATGCCCTCGATCCCGAGGACGTCGATATGCTGCAGGACATGATCATGGCTGCTGTTAACGAGGCCGTTCGCGGCGTCAACGAGCTCGCCAACAAGCAGATGGGCGCCATCACCGGCGGCCTCAACATCCCGGGCATGCCGTTCTAAGACACACATATATATGAGCGCGAATCACAGTCTGCAAAAACTGCTCGATGAGCTGGGTCGTCTGCCGGGCATTGGTCCCAAGTCGGCCCAGCGCATCGCCTATTACCTGTTGGAGGCCGACGCCGAGGAGGCGCGCCGCCTGGCCGAGGCCATCCTGGAGGTCAAGCAGGAGGTCCACTTTTGCAGCCGCTGCTTTAACTACGCCACGGCCGACGAGTGCTCCATCTGCCAGGATTCGATGCGCGACACCACTCGCATTTGCGTGGTGGGCGAGCCGCGCGATGTCCAGGCGATCGAGCGCACGGGCAGCTACCACGGCCTCTACCACGTATTGGGCGGTGTGATCAGCCCCATGGACAAGATTGGTCCCGAGCAGTTGCACATCCGCGAGCTGCTGGCACGCTTGGGCCACGAGGACATCCACGAGGTCATCATCGCCACCAACCCCAATATTGAGGGCGAGACCACGGCGAGCTACCTGGCCCGCACTATCAAGCCGCTGGGCGTTGAGGTATCGCGTCTGGCGAGCGGCCTGCCCGTGGGCGGCGACCTGGAGTATGCCGACGAGCTTACGCTTGGGCGCGCTATCGAGGCCCGTCGCACGATTTAGGTGGCGAGCCTGCTCCTGCCGTATGTTTTCCTCGCGACGCACGGGGTAGTCATAATTTCCCCGTGCGACTGTAAGTTTGTTGTGCAACAAAGATGCTTTGTATCCGCTTATCGCATGGATGCTTCCGCTCACATCCTTAATTTGCCCATTCGTTGCGCAACCTTTTTGGTTCGCTGATACACTCAAATATGGATTCGAATGAATGCGCCGCTCCCGAGCGGCGTGTTTTTGTTGGAGGAGAACGCATGCGGCCCGGTGGCACTCAGACAAAGCGCGGCGCCGCGGTGCGCATGCGGCGCCGACTGGGCTTGGCGCCGCGGGCGTACGCACTGCTGTCTTGCTCGCTGGTGCTGGTCATAGCTGGCGTTTCTGCCTATGGCATGACCGTGCCGTCCATGATGCAGGCGCATGCCGCACGCGAACCGTGCGTGGGGCATGAGGTCAAAAGTGATCTGGGTACCACGACTGGATATGCTTGGGCAAGTGTGGTCGCGCATATTGTGTTTGGCACCGACGATGCGGACGGCGCCGAGGCCCCGGACAACGAAGTCACGCTTGCCAATGGCAAAACCATCGTGCTCACCAACACCAAGATCATCGATCGGTTGTCCAACAATAGCGTGGCGGCAACGGTGAATAAGGTCGAGCAGCAGAAGGAGCAGGACGCCCAGCAGTCCGGAAAGCCCGGTAGCTCGGATACTTCTGGCTCCGGCTCGAATTCGTCGAGTTCGAGCGGCGGCTCTGGGTCGGGCTCCTCTACCGGAGGGTCTGGAAATGGCGGCTCGACGGGCGGCAACACTGACAACGATGCAAACTCCGGTGGCCTTTCCGCTGCTGAGGAAGAGAGCATTCACAGTTGGCTTGTGACCAAGTACAACATGCTCGACGGCTACGTTTCTCGTGCCAATGACGTGGTCTCGACCTATAACTCTACGGGAGATCCCAGGCCGTGCGACAGCCTGGTCGGGGAGATGTTTGTCATTCGAGCCGAGTTCGGTCGTCAGACATTCTCGCCCCGGTCAAAGTGGTATCAGCAGTATGCCAATCTGTGGGGCTGTTACACCAACCTATGTCAATGGGTCGGCCATTACGGCGATGATGACGTCGCACTCGGTAACTTCAACAATAACGTGGCGGCGCTTGCCCTATGATGACCGATCTTGCATCCACCACACCACAATCGCTCGGTCGCGATTCCATGGTCGACCTGCGCCTGGCGCGTGTCGACGGGTTTGAGCCGGCCATTGCGCTCGGTCAGGACGAACTGCCTGCCTATCTGCGTCGTTTTACGATGCTGTTTGCCGACGATGCCACCATGCGCCGTGGCGGTATCGGCCGCGTGACGCGTGCCGTCAACGCCCAAGGCGAGGCCGTGGCACTCAAACAGCTCATCTTGCCGACGCGCGATGAGTTTGACGACGATGCCGCTCACGAGGCACTGGTCGCCAAGTTCAAGGCGGCGTTTCGCGAGGAATACGAATGCCATCGCGCCCTTTCGGGCCTTAAGGGCTTTCCCCGCCTCTATGGCTGGGGCGAGGTCGACGGTGTGCCTGCAATTGTCATGGAATGGGTCGAGGGCGAGACGCTCGCCCGCTTGCGTTCGCGACTCGCCGTGGACGATGCCGGACGCCTGTCGCCGCTTGTGGCGGCGCGTCTGGGTCGCGACCTGTTTGATCTGCTCTGCCGTATGAGCCTGGTGGGTGAGGGCTTTGTCCATCGCGATATCTCGCCCGCTAATAATATGGTGCGTACGGCGCGTCTACCGCTTGACCGGCAGCTTGCCGAGGGCACCTTTGACCTGTGCCTGATCGACTTTGGCTCGTCGCTGGCGCTTGAGCCTGCGTCGGCCGTGGCCGGTACCGGCGGCAAGGCGTCGTTTACGGAGCGCTATGCCACGCTGCGTCGCGCGACGGTTGCCTATGCCCCACCCGAGATGCTCACCGACGATATTCCCGATCTGCGCGCTTTGCGTATGTCGCCGGCGATTGACGTCTATGCCGCGGCAAGCACGGTTTACGAGCTCATTGCCGGCATCGCGCCATACGAAGCCGCGCCGAGCGCTTCGGGCACCTCGGGTTCGCGCAAAAAGACGCGCGACATCGCCAGCCCCTACCGTCTCAAGATGGACACGCGGCCCGACTATCCCATTGGTGCCCATGCGCCCGGTTGTGATTTGACTCAGCTGCTTCGTCGTGAGCCCGATGTGGCGCTCGCCGCGGCCGAGCAGGCCCAGCAGCTAGGGCTTGAGCCGGATTCCGAAGAGCTACGTGATGCGCTGGCGTTTGTCGATGCCCAGCTGTTCGACGTGGTGATGGCCTGTCTGTCCAGCCATCAAAAAGATCGTCCCGAGCCGGCGGCGGTCGAGGCGGCGCTCTCGGCGTTTTGTGACCACTATGCGCAAAATGTCGGTCGTTCGCTCCGCGGCGAGCCGCTCACGCCGTGCCCCATGGATGCGTCTGGCCGCGCGGTTCGTCGCGCGCTGATGGTCGGCGCGACGGTCGTCTGTGGTGTGGTTTGGGCTGTGGTCGTGGTTTCGGCCGCGCTGCTGACGTCGGGCGCTCGCGTGACGGCGACTTTGGGATCGCTCGTGTGGTCTGGGTCGCTACCGGGTATTATTGCCGCACTGGCGTTGGCGCTGCCAGGCATAGCCGGCGTTGCCGCGGGGGCACTTGCGCGCGATCGGCGCTCGGGCTTCCTGCAGGGTGTGCTTGCGCTTTCTGCCTGCGAGGTTCCGGTGCTGGTTGTGGCTGCATGTAGCGTATTTTCCCAACGCGCCGTGATGGGCGGCCTTGTTGCCGCTCTGGTTGCAACCTATACGCTTACGTGGTTTTTGCTTGCGATGGGCTTTGCCTTTGAACTTCCCGTTTCGGCACCGCGACGCACAAAAGCCCAGATGGCGACTCCGCTTGCCGGTGGAGCCGCAGCTGCCCGTACTTTTGGCGGACCTGTCGAAGTATCGTCCGATTCTATTTCTACGACCAAGGAGGCCTAGGTCATGGCATCTCAAGTTGAGCTCACCCCATGCGGGGCCATGTTTGACATCTTTAAGCGCGCGGCGCATCTGAGCCATATCGAGCTGTGCGGCTTGGTGCTTTCGTCCCGTCCGCTCGCCGACGGCCGCAGCCCGCAGAGTCGAGCCGCCGATCGCTCTTGGGTTTCCCGCTTTATCGTTCGCGCGCCGGTCGGCACGCTTCAGCAGCGCTACTTTGCCGAATACGGTACCTCGGCTGCGCGTATTATGTCGCAACTGGCCCTGCGCCAGCGAAATCCCATGGACTCCACGGCTGTGATCAATATGGTGTGCGGTCCTGCAGGTGAACCGATGGTACGCGCGCTCGAAGAGTGCCACCAGGACACGAATCTCTATCGCAACGCGCTCGATCGCCTGTCCCAGGCGGCGGAACTCATGCCTGCCGAGCGCGCCGAGGCCGTGCTGGTGCTGTTTGTCGCCGTCGGTTGTTCGGCGGATGTGCGGTCCTCGGTGAACTATGCCATCGACTACGCGCACGCGACCTGTGGCGGAGGCATCTCCACGCCGCGTTCGCTTGGCATGTCGATGACCGCGGGCGAGCGCGAACCCGCCCCGGCGCACCCCTTGGGCTTGCTGCGCGTACAAAACAGTTTTGTCGTGAGCGCCCCGCGCTGGATTCAGCCGAGTGAGCAGGGTGTTGAGATTGGCGCGCTGGCCACTGGTGAGGGCGATATTACCGACGTCGGCGACGATGTCTCGGCCCGCCATGCCCATATCTGGTGCGATGCTCAAAATATCTGGCACGTCGAGG
Organism: uncultured Collinsella sp.; assembly: GCA_900545905.1. Taxonomy (GTDB): domain Bacteria; phylum Actinomycetota; class Coriobacteriia; order Coriobacteriales; family Coriobacteriaceae; genus Collinsella. The sequence goes on along the minus strand of URBA01000043.1, from coordinate 4,222 downwards.
ACTTGTCGTCCACCAACGGAACCGTGGTGGTAAACGGGGCCACGCGCGTCTGCATTCAGGTCGAGCCCGGCCGTTCCGCCCAACTCAATCCCGGCGACGAGCTCAAGCTCGGCGAATCCACTACCTACGCCATTCTCTTCGGTGCCCTCTAGCCAGTCCTGCCAAATGGTCCCTCCGTCCCCAAGGGATCATTTTGCTCCCGGCAGTCACCCGAGGTAAACCTTTACCGCCCGCCTATATTTGCCGAAATTACACTTGACGGCGGGGTACAATAAACCCGCATGCGGATTTCCGTTGCGGGCGCTTCCCATCGCCGGGGCGTGCCCGGGAGCATCCGGCATGCGGCCTTTGCGGCGCTCGGTCATGTGCAAGACGGGCGGTCGGGTCTGTGGGGCGCATCAGCTGGCCCTCGCCTCGGCATGCCTTCTCTCCACGCCATGTATCTGCTGCTGAGTCCGCTTGTCAGATGATCGGAAGCAACAACGAAAATCCCATCACGCCAACATCCCGGCGATCGCCGGGGCCTGTATACCTATATGAGAGGAGAGGGGTATATGGCGCGTAAGTTTAAGTCTATGGACGGCAACGAGGCGGCCGCATATGTTTCGTATGCGTACACCGAGGTAGCGGGAATTTATCCCATTACGCCGTCCAGCCCGATGGCCGACCATGTCGACCAGTGGGCGGCCCAGGGTCGCAAGAACATCTTCGGCACCCCGGTCAAGGTCGTCGAGATGGAGTCCGAGGCAGGTGCAGCCGGTACCGTTCACGGTTCGCTGGGCGCCGGTGCTCTGACCACCACCTACACGGCTTCTCAGGGTCTGCTCCTGATGATCCCGAACATGTACAAGATCGCAGGCGAGCAGCTCCCGGGCGTTTTCCACGTCTCCGCGCGTTGCGTCGCTTCGCACGCCCTGAACATCTTCGGTGATCACTCCGACGTCATGGCCTGTCGTCAGACCGGCTTCGCCATGCTCGCCGAGGGCAACGTCCAGGAGGTCATGGACCTCTCGCCGGTGGCTCACCTTGCCGCCATCGAGGGCAAGACCCCGTTCCTTAACTTCTTCGACGGCTTCCGCACTAGCCACGAGATCCAGAAGGTCGCCATGTGGGACTACAAGGATCTGGCCGAGATGTGCGACATGGACGCCGTCCAGGCTTTCCGCGACCACGCGCTCAACCCTGAGCACCCGCACACCCGCGGCAGCCACGAGAACGGCGATATCTTCTTCCAGAACCGTGAGGCCTGCAACAAGGTCTACGACGAGCTTCCCGCCGTCGTCGAGGGCTACATGAAGAAGATCAACGAGAAGCTCGGCACCGATTACGGCCTGTTCAACTACTACGGCGCTCCCGACGCCGATCGTGTCGTCGTGTGCATGGGCTCCTTCTGCGACGTGCTCGAGGAAGTCATCGACTACCTCAACGCTCACGGCGAGAAGGTCGGCCTGGTCAAGGTCCGCCTGTTCCGTCCGTTCTCCATCAAGCACTTTGTCGACGTTCTCCCCGAGACCGTCAAGAAGATTGCCGTTATGGACCGCACCAAGGAGCCGGGTTCCATCGGCGAGCCGCTCTACCAGGACGTCGTCTCCGCTCTCTACGAGGCCGGCAAGACGGGCATCAAGGTCGTCGGCGGCCGTTACGGCCTGGGCAGCAAGGACACGCCTCCCGCGTCCGCGTTCGCTGTCTTCGAGGAGCTCAAGAAGGACGAGCCCAAGCGCGAGTTCACCATCGGCATTGTCGATGACGTGACCAACCTGAGCCTGCCCGAGGCCGAGGATACGCCCAACACCGCAGCCCCCGGCACCATCGAGTGCAAGTTCTGGGGTCTGGGTGGCGACGGTACCGTCGGCGCCAACAAGAACTCGATCAAGATCATCGGCGACCACACCGACAAGTACGTTCAGGCCTACTTCCAGTACGACTCCAAGAAGACCGGCGGCGTCACCGTCTCGCACCTGCGCTTTGGCGATTCTCCGATCCGTTCGCCGTACTACGTGACCAAGGCCGACTTTGTCGCTTGCCACAACCCCAGCTACATCGTTAAGGGCTTCAAGATGGTCCGCGACGTCAAGCCGGGCGGCACCTTCCTGGTCAACTGCCAGTGGAGCGACGAGGAGTTCGCCGAGCACATGCCCGCCGTGGCCAAGCGTTACATCGCGAACAACAACGTCAACGTCTACCTGATCGACGCTATCGACCTGGCCGCCAAGGTCGGCATGGGCAAGCGCACCAACACGGTGCTCCAGTCCGCCTTCTTCGCGCTGGCCAAGGTCCTGCCCGCCGAGGACGCCCTGCAGTACATGAAGGACGCGGCTACCAAGTCCTACATGAAGAAGGGCCAGGCTATCGTCGACGCCAACCACAAGGCCATCGATGCCGGCGCTACCGCCTTCCGTAAGTTCGAGGTTCCGGCCGACTGGGCTACCGCCGAGGATGCCGCTCCCGTCGAGCTCTCCGAGGAGACCAAGTCCGCCATCGCCCAGCAGGTCAAGAACCTGCTCGAGCCCATCGATCGCATGGATGGCGACAGCCTGCCTGTTTCCGCCTTCGTTGGTTGCGCCGACGGCCAGTTTGAGCTGGGTGCTTCCGCATACGAGAAGCGCGGCGTCGCCGTCGTCGTTCCCCACTGGGACGAGACCAAGTGCATCCAGTGCAACCAGTGCGCCTATGTGTGCCCGCATGCCACCATCCGTCCGTTCGCGATGACCGAAGACGAGGCTGCCGCCGCGCCCGAGGCTACCCGCACGCTCGACGCCATGGGCCCCAAGGCCAAGGGCATGAAGTTCACCATGGCTGTGTCCCCGCTCGACTGCATGGGCTGCACCAACTGCGTCAAGGTCTGCCCCAAGGGCGCCCTCGAGATGGTTCCCACCGAGCAGGAGATGGACCAGCAGCCCGTTTGGGACTACATGGTCGAGAACGTCTCCGAGAAGAAGGAGCTCATCGCGGCCAACGTCAAGGGCAGCCAGTTTAAGCAGCCCTACCTGGAGTTCTCCGGCTCCTGCGCCGGCTGCGCCGAGACCGCCTATGCACGTCTGGTGACCCAGGTTGCCGGCGACCGCATGTTCATCTCCAACGCCACCGGCTGCTCCTCCATTTGGGGCAACCCCGCTGCCACCGCTCCTTACTGCAAGGACAAGGACGGTCACGGCCCGGCGTGGAACAACTCCCTGTTCGAGGACAATGCCGAGCACGGTCTGGGCATGGCCGTCGGTTACGAGGCCGTTCAGCACAAGCTGATCGCCGCTACCCAGGACATCATCGCTGCCGATGGTCCGTCCGATGAGCTCAAGGCCGCCGGCCAGGCTTGGATCGACTCCGTCAACGACGCCGAGGCCTCCAAGACCGCTGCCGCCGCCTACGTTGCCGAGCTCGAGAAGTGCGGCTGCGACGCTTCCAAGGCGATCCTCGCCGACAAGGCTTACCTCACCAAGAAGTCCTTCTGGATCTTCGGCGGCGACGGCTGGGCCTACGACATCGGCTTCGGTGGCCTGGACCACGTCCTGGCTTCCGGCCACAACGTCAACGTCTTCGTCTTCGACACCGAGGTCTACTCCAACACCGGCGGTCAGGCCTCCAAGGCCTCGAACCTGGGCCAGGTCGCTCAGTTCGCCGCTGCCGGTAAGGTGACCAAGAAGAAGTCCCTGGCCGAGATCGCCATGAGCTACGGCTACGTCTACGTGGCGCAGGTCGCCATGGGCGCCAACCCGGCTCAGACCCTCAAGGCCATCCACGAGGCCGAGGCCTACGACGGCCCGTCCCTCATCATCGGCTACAGCCCCTGCGAGATGCACTCCATCAAGAAGGGCGGCATGCAGAACTGCCAGGCCGAGATGAAGAAGGCCGTCGAGTGCGGTTACTGGAACCTCTTCCGCTTCAACCCCGAGGCTGCTGCCGGCAAGAAGTTCTCGCTCGATTCCAAGGAGCCCGCGGGCGGTTATCAGGAGTTCCTGATGAACGAGGCCCGTTACGCTTCGCTGACGCGTTCCTTCCCCGAGCGCGCCGAGGAGCTCTTCAAGGAGAATGAGCAGGCCGCTATGGACCGCTATCAGCACCTGCTGAAGCTCAAGACGGTGTACAACGAGGCCTAAGTCTCCCACCGCAGGATCTGAGGGCTAACCTTCGCGGACGTCCTCGGACATGAAAGAACCCCCGCTGCGCACATGAACTGCACCCCAAAACTTGGACGGCTTAAATAAGAACTACGCCGCAAGGGACT
>URBA01000042.1 GCA_900545905.1 uncultured Collinsella sp. | reverse complement strand
CTCGGCATCCTGTATCTGTCGGAGCACAATCGCGAGGTCATCGAGCGCATGCTGGCGGCCAACGAGCTCGTATTCGAGGGGCTCTTCTGCGCCACGCCGCATGTCTTTGTGTGCTCCGACCATCCGCTGGCGGACCACGCCAGCGTGACGCTCGAAGATCTCGAGGACTACCCGTTCCTGTCCTATGAGCAGGGCAGCTATAACTCGTTTTATTATTCCGAGGAACTGACCTCGACCTTTGAGCGTCGCAAGAATATCCGCGTGCGCGACCGTGCGACGTTGTTCAATCTGGCCATGGGCCTTAACGGCTACACGGTTTGTTCGGGCGTGATCAGCCATGAACTTAACGGCCCCGGCATTATCTCCATTCCGCTCGATGTAGACGAGTACATGGAGATCGGCATCATCACGCGCAAGAACACGACACTTACGCGCTACGGGCAGGCCTATATCGAAGCGATTCGTCAGCACATCTAGACTGCTGCGTTCTGCACGGGTCAAATCTCTTTATGGCAGTCCAAACTGATATAGGAAGCATCTATATCAAACTGTTATAAACATATATTTTACGATGTCCATATGAGCGCTCATACTCTGTCCCAGTAAAGCAACCAATGCAAAGGGAGATATCTATGAGCACTTCGATTCAACCGAACGCGCCGTTTCGTGCCGATATCGTCGGCAGTTTTCTTCGTCCGCAAGCTGTAAAGGACGCCCGTGCCGCCTATGTCGCGGGTAAACTTGACGCTTCCGGCCTTAAGGCCGTCGAGGACGAGGCCATCCGCGACTTAGTGGCCAAGCAGAAGGCTGCCGGCCTGCAGGTGATTACCGATGGCGAGTTCCGCCGCAGCTACTGGCACCTCGATTTTATGTGGGGCCTCAACGGCATTGAGCGCCGCGCCTCGCGCACGGGCTACATGTTCCACGATGAGGAGACTACCGCCGACACCGCCGTGGTAACCGGTCCCATTAGCGGCGAGAATCATCCGTTCGTTGAGCACTTCAAATTTATCAAGTCGCTCGAGGGAGAGGGCCAGGTCGCGCGCCAGACCATTCCGGCGCCGATCCAGACGTTCTCCGAAGTCACACTCGACCGCTGCGATGGCCAGCAGGAGAGTCTGCACGCCGTCTACAAGACCGACGAAGAGCTCGTCGATGCCATTGCCGCAGCATACCGCACCGTGATTGCTGACCTGTATGCCGCGGGCTGCCGCAACATCCAGTTTGATGACTGCACCTGGGGCATCTACTGCGATACCGATTTTGTTGCCAAAACCGGCATGAGCCCGGTCGACCTGCAAAAGGTAAGCGAGCTGGGCGTGGCGCTCAACAATGCCGCCATCGAGGGCAAGCCCGACGATCTGGTTATCAACACGCATGTATGCCGCGGCAACTACCACTCCACCTACGCTTTTGAGGGCGGCTATGACCCCATCGCGCCGTACCTGTTTGCGCATGAGGACGTTGACGCGTTCTATCTGGAGTTCGACACGCCCCGCGCCGGTGGTTTTGAGCCGCTCAAGTACGTTGCTCCCGGCAAGAAGGTCGTGCTGGGCTTGGTGACCACCAAAGCGGCAGAGCTCGAGAACGAGGATGTTATCGTCGAGCGCATCCGCGAGGCCGCAAAGTATGTGCCGCTCGAGAACCTGTACCTGTCGCCCCAGTGCGGCTTTGCCAGCTGCGAGATTGGCAATAAGCTGACCGAGGACGAGCAGTGGGCAAAGATCGCGCTGGTCAAGCGCATTTCCGAGCGCGTTTGGAAGTAACGCTACCGTTTGCAGGTGACGGCGCGTGCGAGACATGGCGTATCACGTACAATGGTTCGGATCGTATCGTTCGGGCAGGTTATCCGATATGCCTGATCGCCCTTCCATTCGAAAGGACTTCCATGTCCCAGTCTTCGACGCCCGCCGTTACCGATGTCATCTACGATGCATCGTCGCTCGGCCGCCCGCGCATGTTTGTGTTGGGTTTGCAACACATGTTTGCGATGTTCGGAGCCACGGTGCTCGTGCCCGTGCTCACCGGCCTTTCCGTTTCGGCGACGCTTCTGTTCGCCGGCATCGGCACGCTGCTGTTTCATTTTCTATCGCGCGGTAAGGTGCCCGCGTTCCTGGGCTCCTCGTTTGCCTTTATCGCGGGTTATGCCGCCATTGCGCCCAACGGCGAGGCTGAGCTTTTGCCCTACGCTTGCCTGGGCGTAGCTTGTGCCGGCCTGCTCTATCCGGTGCTTGCGGCCCTGTTCCGCGCCTTTGGCGCCAAGCGTGTCATGCGTTTCTTCCCGCCGGTGGTGACTGGCCCCATCGTCATTTCCATCGGCTTGATCCTGGCAAGCTCTGCCATTGCTAACTGCCAGACCAACTGGTTTGTTGCTGCTATTGCCGTTGCCGTGATCATCATCTGCAACATTTGGGGCCGCGGCATGGTCAAGATCGTGCCGATTCTGCTGGGCGTTGTGGTGAGCTATGCCGTTGCGGCGGTGCTGGGCGAGGTTGATTTTTCGGGGGTTGCCGCCGCGCCGTGGGTCGGTCTACCTGTCGTGTGGGACAACACCGTGTTCGCGCTCTTTGGACCGCAGTTCGATAGCAGTCTTGCCACGACGGCCATTATCACCATCATGCCACTGGCCTTTGCGACCATGATTGAGCACATTGGAGATATTTCCGCCATTGGCTCTACCTGCGAACGCAATTACATTGCCGATCCCGGTCTGCACCGTACCCTGCTCGGCGATGGCCTGGCGACTATCTTGGCATCGCTCTTTGGCGCCCCTGCCAATACGACGTATGGTGAGAACACCGGTGTGCTTGCCCTGACGCGCGTGTTCGACCCGCGCGTGATTCGCATTGCCGCCTGCTGTGCCATTGTGCTTTCGTTCTGCCCCAAGTTCGCTGCTGTGATCGCTGCTATGCCGGCATGCGTTATCGGTGGCGTGTCGCTTGTGCTCTACGGCATGATCAGTGCCGTGGGCGTTCGCAACCTTATCGAGAACCAGGTTGATTTCCAGAACAACCGCAACGTGCTGGTGGCGGCTCTGGTGCTCGTGCTTTCGCTCGGCATTGCCTACAGTACCACCGGTGCCATTGTGCTGGAGCTGGACGGCGTGACGATTTCGCTTTCGGGCCTTGCCGTGGGCTCGCTGGTGGGCATTGTGCTCAACGCGATTCTGCCGGGTAACGACTTTGAGTTTGATGTCTCCGAGCTCGAGGAGTCCACCGAATAGCGGCTGTGTCCAAATCAGTTAAAAAAGCCGGCCATGCGTCCGATGCGCATGACCGGCTTTTTAGTGCGCAAGAACCCAGTGGATGCCGCGCGCCATGCGCAGGTCGGTTTGGGCAAAGTGGTTGCCGGGGTTGAGCTCCAGCATTGTTGGAATGTCACGCTCGATAAACAGCTCTTCCATCGCGCGCGTATCGTCGAGCACGTGCCGCATCATGCGGTTGGGCGTCTTGGTTTCCTTTTTGCCGAGTGACAGATAGACGGCCTGTGGGTTGCCGGCAAAAGGGGCCGTGCTGGCGCGATCGACAAAGTCGGGAAACCACAACGACCCCGATGCGCTTGCGGCGCGGCTAAAGGCGTCGGTTTGCCAGAGGGACCAGAGTGCGAAGAGGCCCGCGAGCGAGTAACCGGCAATGCCGCGCCAGGTGGGCGGCTGAGGAAGCGACGACTCCACCTGGGGGATTATCTGATTCAGCAGCTCATCAAGAAAACCGGCGGCTTGGCCGCCGAAAGGCTCGGCATCGCGTACGGTCCCGTCGCATGCCCAGGGGCTCAACTCGCGATTCCAATCGAGCCCGCCAATGGCGACAAGGGTGAATGGCGGACAGTCGAGCTCTCGGCAGCGGTCATGAACATCGCTACCGTCGCCCATGACCACGGGGAGGTAGATGACGGGCGCGCCTTCCGTATGCTCCGAATGAACGGTTATCTGCTTTTGATGCGCTTCCATGACGGGCTTCTCTCGGCGTTGTGATATCGACGGCCCCCATTGTCGCACGCCGGCTCATGCAGGTTGGGCTAGACCAAAGACAATCTCGTGCATACCCTGCGGACGCATATGGAAAACGCCACCGCCGGAGGGGAGCTCGGCGGTGGCGTTGTTAAACGGTGCTGGGACTCGGGGCCTTCGCGGGAGCTGCCATGTGCGCAGAGGCGTCTAAGAGCGCTTGCGGCTCGCCATGGTGCCTGCGGCGATAGCGGCTGTTCCCGCAAGGACGGTTGCCACGATGGCCGCACCCGAGGTGTCGCCGGTTGCCGCGAGCACGCCGGTAGTCTTGGCTTTCGTGGTTGAAGCCGCAACGGCCTTGGTCGGCTTTGAGCCCTCAGGCTTGGGGTTCTGCTTGGACTCCGCGGGCTTGCTTTCTGCGGGCTTGGTCTCGTCGGGCTTGGGGTCTTCCGGCTTGGCTACCTCGGGAGGTGCGATGACCATGCTCTTGGCGACAGCTTCGTTATAGGGGGAGTCGATCACAGCGTCGCCCGTGCCGATGGCTTGGCCTGCCTCGTAGATGCCGTCACGGAGCTTGCGATAGTCAATGACCTTGCCGCCTTCGGGCGTCTGGATGGCGGCGTTCTCAATCTTGATGGTGCCGATTGTCTTGCCGTCAGCGCTCATGGCACGGGCAAAGATTGCCGCTGTATCTCCTTCGGCCGTTACCTTGCTGCGGATGATCGAGATGACTGCGGGTGTGACGCCCTCGCTGGTCTGGGCGATGATGCCGATGTTCTCGCCTTGGGGTTCGCGCCTCGTCTCGCCATCTTGGTTTTCGCTGTAGGGGATGGGGCCGTCGCCGTTCTCGACATAGCGGGCTATGGCCTTGACAACGGAGTCGCTGATGTAGATGTGGCCACCCTCCTCGTTGGGTCGATCGTTTCTGGTGGAGAATGCAGCCGAAACCTCGCCTTCCGCAAACGCGTCCACGGTGGAGCCGTTCTTGACGACGATATCGTCTTGGTAGGTGAAGAGGGCAATGGCGTCACCGTATCTGCCTTTACTTGCGCGGACTGTCACGTTTGCATGATCGAGTGTGATGCCCTTGTGGGCATAGACGCCATATTCAACACCGTTTACGTTGAGGGAGGCGTTTGTGGCTGCGAGGCTGCCCTTGGCCTCGACGGCAGCATCTTTCTCGGAGCTTGCCTCGACCGTCCCGCCACCCTTGATGGTGAGGTTCTTGTCGGCTCCAATACCCTTGTCCTTGGTGGCCCTGGCGGTGACGGCTCCGCTGTCGTCAATCGTGATATTGCCGTTTGCCCTGATGCCATCCGATACGCCCGTGGCGTTGACGTTGCCCGAACCTTTGATAGCGAGATCGCCCTCGGCGTCGATGGCATCAAACCCAGCGCTCGTGGCGTTGACGGATCCGGCTCCGTCGATGTTGATATTACCCGTGGAGAGGATAGCGTCCTCAGTAGATGTCACGCTGAGCGTGCTGCCCGCGTCGCCTTGGATATTGAGCTCGGCGTTCTCATTCTTGCCATGAGAAGCCTTGATGCCTTCGATCCAGTCGGCAGTGACGATGTTGTTTCCCGAGTAATTCACGTTGAGCTTGCCTGCGGCCTGGATCTCGCCGCCGTTATAGTTGTTGAGCTTCAAGTCGTCGGCGCCGTCCCACGACCAGGTACCGGCCTCGTCGCTCGCCGCGGTGTTGTACTTGTTGCCGCCGACCTTGACCCATTCCGCTGCGAGCGAGACGCTCGGCATGAGCAGCGAGCTCACCGTGAGCGCGCAGGCCAGGCCGCAGACGATGCGGCGCGTCACGCGGCGCCAGCTGCCGTGCGCGAGTCCTATGCGACGGCGAACGTCGGGTTCGGCAACATGGGTTCCGGCGGTAGTGTCATTGCGTTTGGGGGTCGTGAACAAGGCTGCCATGGTTGCTCCCGTTCTCATAGGGCCTATACGGCTAGGTTCAGCGTATCTGCTGGATGTTGCCGGCGGTAGTGCCGTTTGGAGGGCAAAATGGCCAAAATGGGGGAGAAATAGGCCGCACGCCGGCGCAGGGACTGACGCTAAAAGAAAAGCGCGGGGCCGCATGGCGACTCCGCGCTTTATTGTTCAGCTTTTGCAGCCTTGCCCTTACGCTACGAAGAAGTAGACGGGGAAGGCAAGGGCTGCGATCCACCCGTCCTGTGCGAAAAAGTGTTTACGAACGTTTGCGACTCGCCAGGGCGCCTGCGGCGATGGCGGCTGTTCCCGCAAGGGCGGCTGCCACGATGGCTGTGTTCGAGGTGTCGCCGGTTGCCGCGAGCTTGCCGACGGTCTTGGCTCCCTTGGCTGCAACTGCAACGGTCTTGGTTGTCTTCGTGCCCTCGGACTTGGAACCCTCGGGCTTGGTCTCGCCTGGCTTCTCCTCGGGTTTGATCTCCTCGGGAGGCGCGATGACCGTGCTCTTGGCGACAGCTTCGTTATAGGGGGAGTCGATCACAGCGTCGCCCGTGCCGATGGTTTGACCCACCACGTAGAAGATGCCGTCATCGAGTTCTTCCTTGTTGCGATAGCCAATGATCTTGCCGCCTGTGGGCGTCTGTATGGGAGCGCCTTCGATCTCGATGGTGCCGATTGTCTCGCCGTCCGCGCTCACGGCAAGGGCGAAGATTGCCGCCGTGTCTCCCTCAGCTGTGACCTTACTGCGGACAATCGAGATGGTCGCGGGCGTGATGCCCTCCTTGGTCCGGGCAAAGATGCCGATGTTCATGCCCCTATGCTCGGGAATGACCGCGCCACTTTGGTCGTTGCTGTAGTGATCGGGGCCGTCGCTACCGGACTCGACATAGCGGGCTATAGCCTTGACAACGGAGTCACTAATGTAGATGTGACCACCCGCTTCGTTGGGGTAGTAGTTTCTGGTGAAGATTGCGGTCGAGAACTGGCCTTCTGCGAACGCATCCACGATCGAGCCGTTCTTGATGACGATGTCGTCCTCGTCGGTGAAGAGGGCGCTGGCTTCATCGTTCCCTGCACTTGCACGGACCGTTACGGTTGCGCCATCGAACATGATGCCCTTGTAGACATAGATGCCATACCCAACGCCACTTGCGTTGAGGGAAGCGTTCGTGACCGTGAGGCTGTTTTTACCGTCGATGGCGGCGTCTTCCTCGGAGCTTGCCTTGACCTGGCTGCCACCCGAGATCTCGATGTTGCCGTCGGCCCAAATCGCATTGTCTTTGATAGAGCTTGCCTCTACCTTGCCGCCGCCCTTTATGATGAGGTTCTCGTTAGCATCGATACCCTGATCCTCGGTGGCCTTGGCGGTGACGGTTCCGCTGTTGTCGATCGTGATGTTGCCGTCGGCCCTGATGCCATCCGAATCGCCCGTGGCGTTAACGTTTCCCGAGCCCTTGATGGTGACATCGCCCCCGGCATCGATGGCATCGTGCTCGGTGCTCGTGGCGTTGACAGTGCCAGCGCCGTCGATGTTGATGTTGCCGACGGAAGTGATGGCGTCACGAGAAGATGTCACGTTGAGCGTGCTGGACGCGTCGCCCTGAATATTAAGCTCGGCGTTCTCGTTCGCGCCATCCTTAACCTTGATGCCGCGGCCGTTGTCGTTAGTGACGGTGTTGTTGCCCTCGTAGCTCACGTTGAGCTTGCCCGCTGCCTCGATCGCGCCGCCGTTATAGCCGTTGAGCTTCATGTCATCGGCGCCGTCCCAGCTCCAGGTGCCGGCGGCGTCTCCCGCGGGCCCCGCGGCCGCTTCGTGGCGGACGCCGCCGACGTCCACCCACTCGGCCGCGAGCGAGACGCTCGGCATGAGCAGCGAGCTCACCGTGAGCGCGCAGGCCAGGCCGCAGACGATGCGGCGCGTCACGCGGCGCCAGCTGCCGTGTGCGAGCAGCGTGCGACGGCACACGTCGGGCTCGACAAAATGGGCTCCAGAGGTTTTGTCATTGCGATTGGGGGTCGTGAACAAGGCGGCCATGGTTACTCCCATCCTCATAGGGCCTATGCGATTACGCCCAGCATATCTGCAGGATGTAGCCGGCGGTAGTGCCGTTTGGAGGGCAAAATGTCCAAAACTTGGGAAGCAAAACATCGCGCGTCTGTGCGTTGCCTGGCTTTAAAAGAAAAGCGCGGAGCCGCTCGATGCGACTCCGCGCTTTGGTGTTCTGTTTTAGCAGACTATGCCGTTACGCTACGAAGAAGTAGACGAGGAAGGCGAGAGCTGCGATCCACATGAGCGGCTTGATCTTGGAGGCCTCGCCCTTAAAGAGCGCGACGATCACGTAGGCGATAAAGCCTAGGCCAATGCCGGCAGAGATGGAGTAGGTGAAGGGCACGCCGGCGACAATCATGAACGCCGGGAAACCCTGCGACACGTCGGACCAGTCGATCTCGGAGGCCTCGCTCATCATGAGGTAGCCGACGTAGACCAGAGCACCGCAGGTGGCGGCGCTGGAAACGATGGTGACGATGGGGGAGAAGAACGCGGCGAGAATGAACAGCACGCCGGTGGTGACGGAGGTGAGGCCCGTGCGGCCACCGTCGGCGGCGCCGGAAGTGGACTCGACGAAGGTGGTGATGGAGGAGACACCCATGAAACCGCCCACAGCAGCGGCGGCGGAGTCGACGATCAGGATCTCCTTGATATTCTCGACGTTGCCGTCGTCGGTGAGGAACTCGCCCTGCTTGGCCACGGCCATCGCGGTGCCCATGGTGTCGAAGAAGTCACTCATGAGCAGCGAGAACGAGATGACGAGGAGCGCGGGGTCGGTAAGGACCTTGACGATGGCGGGCACGCCGCCGGCGTCGGCGATGGGGCCACCGATGCTCGAGAAGTCGAGCGGGGCGATGATACCGGTCGGAGCATGGGTCACACCTAGGGGGATACCGGCGATGACGGCGACGACGATGCCGATGAGCAGCGAGCCGGGGACGTTGCGGCAGGCGAGGGCGACTGTCACCAGGATGGAGATGATGCCGACGATGAAGGTGGGGGAGGTGATGTCGCCCAGACCGACGAGTGTACCGGCGCCAGCGGTGATAATGCCGGCATCGCACAGGCCAATCATGGCGATGAACAGGCCCAGACCCACCGAGATGGCGTGACGCAGGACAACCGGGATGGCGTCCATGATGGCCTCGCGCAGGCCACAAAGCACGAGCAGCAAGATGACGATACCCTCGAGGAAGATGACGCTCATGGCCACGTGCCAGTCACCGCCGCAGACGGTGGTGGTGATTCCAGCGATCATCGCGTTGACGCCTAAGCCCGACGCGCAGGCGAGCGGGCGGTTGGCGAAGATGCCCATGCAGATGGTCATGATGCCG
>URBA01000041.1 GCA_900545905.1 uncultured Collinsella sp. | reverse complement strand
GGGCAAGGGTGTTGCGTGGCCGATGGTATATGAGCAGTTCGAACCCGGCGTGGCCGATATGGATATCCGCTCGGGCGAGTTGGCGGGAAGCGGCCTCTTCGGTCTCAAACTCACTGCCTGGTTCTCTCAGAATCCCAAAAAGGGGCTCCCCGAGATCTTTGGTACTACGCTGCTGTGCGACAACGCGACGGGCGAGCCGTTGGCGCTGCTCAATGCCTCCGCCGTCACTGGACTTCGCACCGGTGCTGCCGCTGCGCTCGGCGCCAAGTGGCTGGCTCGGGCGGATGCGTCCAAACTGCTTGTTGCGGGTGCCGGCCACATGAGCACCTATATGGTGGCGGGCGTGCTCGCCGCCTGTCCCAAAGTGAGCGAGGTCAAGGTGTGGGAGCCGGTTTCCGATGCCGCGCCCGAGGCTCGCGTCGAGCGCATGCGAGACGAGGTCGCCCATATCTTGGGCGCTTGCGAGCATGCTCGCGAGGCATCCACCTATTCCATCGAGGCGACGGCCGACGGCCAAGGCGCCGCGGCAGAGGCCGACATCATCGTGACGATCACGCCTGCGACCAAGTCCATCATCCCCGATGCATGGGTGCGCCCCGGTGCGCATATCTCCTGCGTCGGTGCCGACATGCCCGGCAAGCAGGAGCTCGCCTCGGCGCTTGTCGCCCGTGCCGCTGTTTACGTCGACGACCGCGAGCAATCGGTCGCGTCCGGCGAGCTGGAGATTCCGGTTGCCGAGGGTGCCATCACGCCCGAGGACATCAAAGCGGAGCTCGGCGAAGTCATCGCCGGCACGGCTACGGGACGTTCGGATGACGAACAGGTGACGGTGTTCGATACGTCGGGCATCGCCGTTCAGGACCTTTCGGCATCGAAAATCGCCTACGACCGCGCCGTCGAGGCGGGGCTGGGCACCGTGGTGGAACTGTAAGAAAGTCAAGGAAAGGAAACGACAATGCAGATCAAGGATTTCGCCGTCGAGCAGTGGATGAACGAGTGGGAGACCAAGTGCACCCACAACGTTGCGGAGACGTGCGTCTACTCCCTCACGCTCGACCAGCTGTTCGAGCTTACGAACACCGACAAGAAGGCGTGGCTCGATAGCCTGTGCTCGCGCCGATTCACCTACGGAGACATCGAGGGGCAGCCCGGCTTCCTCGAGGGGGTCGCGCGTCTCTATAAGACGGTTGAGCCCGGGCATATCGTGCCCACGCACGGCGCGACCGGTGCCAACTCCCTGGTTATTTCCACGCTCGTCGAACCGGGCGATCATGTAGTCTCCGTCAAGCCCACCTACCAGCAGCTTTACTCGATTCCCGAGATGTGCGGTGCGAAGGTCGATATCCTTCAGCTCGATCGCAAGAACGGTTACCACGTCGACGTCGACGCACTCGATGCCTTGGTGACCGACGATACCAAGCTCATCTGCATCAATAACCCGGACAACCCCACGGGCGCCCTGCTCGACGCCGATACGCTCAAGGCGATTGTCGAGGTCGCACGCAAACACGACGCGTGGCTGCTCTGCGACGAGGTCTATCGTCTGCTTACTCAGACGGATGAGTACGCCGAGTCCGTGGTCGACCTGTACGACAAGGCCGTCGCCACCGCATCCATGTCCAAGGTCTGGTCGTTCGCCGGCCTGCGTCTGGGCTGGGCGGTCACCAAGAGCCCGGAGCTCCGTCGCGCGCTGCTCTCGCATCGCGACTACAACCTGATTTCCGCCGGCATATTCAGCGAGTCGGTGGCGGAGCTGATTCTGGGCAACGCTTCCGTGATCCTTGAGCGCAGCCGTCGCATCGTCCGTCAGAACCTTGCTGTTCTGGAGAAGTGGGTCGAGAGCGAGCCGCACCTGTCGTTCGTCAAGCCCGAGGCGGGTAGCACCGCGCTCGTGTATTACGACTACGACATTGACTCCAGGACGTTCTGCACCGACATGATTAAGAAGTCCGGCGCACTCGTCACCCCGGGCGATTGCTTCGAGGAGCCCAAGAGCATGCGCATTGGCTATGCATACTCCGATAATACCGACGACCTGCAGAAGGGCCTGGATGCTATCTCCGCGTACATGCGTACGCTCGAGTAGAGGCTCGAGGTCGAAGCGATGGGGCCGATCGGTTTAGGACCGGTCGGCCCCTATTTTCTCTTAAGGCTACCGAACACTTTTGTCATATTAGGTGCCCACGGGGTCGCATCGCTGCGACGCCGTGGGCATAATGGTGTGGAAAGTGCAAGTTACGAGAAACGGGAGGACACATGGCGCTGATTTATGTCGTTGAGGACGACGAGCCCATTCGTCGTGAGCTTGTCGACATCCTTGCCCGCGCCGGGTTTGAAATCGAGGCCTGCGAATCGTTCGAGCATGTCTCGCGCGATATTCTCGCCGCCGCGCCCGACCTGGTGCTGCTCGACCTCACGCTTCCCGTCAAGGACGGCCAGCATATCTGCCACGAGGTTCGCCGCGAATCCGAGGTCCCCATCATCGTCCTCACCTCGCGCACGACCGAGATCGACGAGGTCATGGCCATGACGCTCGGCGCGGACGACTTTGTTCCCAAGCCCTATAGCGCGCGCGTGCTCGTGGCGCGCATCAATGCCTTGCTGCGTCGCACCGCGTCGGCGGGCGAGCGCAGCACGCTCGTCCACAAGGGACTGGAGCTCGATCTCGCTCGCTCCATGGTCATCAACATGCAAACCGGCACCAGTACCGAGCTCACCAAAAACGAGCTGCGTATCCTCTCGCTGCTCTTGGGTCGCGCGGGCAAGATTGTCTCGCGCTCGGCCATCATGCAGGACCTGTGGGACTCCGACGCCTTCGTGGACGACAACACGCTTACCGTCAACATCAACCGCCTGCGCACCACGCTCGAAAAAATCGGTATCAAGGGGTATTTGACGACGCACCGCGGCCAGGGCTATTCGGTCTAGGGGCCGGCTATGTCGTTTGGCAAGTTCTTTAAAGATGCGCTGCTTCCCGTCGCCGTGTGGACCTGCGGCGTGCTGCTGAGCTGCTTTGTACTGACGGTCGCCGGAGCACCCGTTTCTATCGTGGTCGTGGCGGTCGGCGTGTCCTTTATCTTTGGTATGCTCGGCATCGTGATCGAATACGCGCGCCGTCGTCGTTTTCTGCGCCAGCTGGAGCGTGCGGCAGAGGAGCTCGAGAGTCCCGCATGGGTGCAGGAGATGGTGCAATGCCCGACCTATGCCGAGGGCGAGCTCGAGTACGAGGTCTTGCGCCGGGTGGGCAAAGCCGCTTGCGACGAGGTTGCCGAAGGCCGGCGTCAGACCGATGACTATCGCGACTATATCGAGAGCTGGGTCCACGAGGCCAAGCTGCCCCTGGCGGCAGCTCACCTGATTTTGGAAAACCTGGATGGCAGCGAAGACGACCTGTCGCGTGTGGATGACCTGGGCCGTGAGCTGGCTCGCGTGGAGCGCTATATCGACCAGGCGCTGTACTACGCGCGCTCGGAAGTCGTGGAGCGGGACTACCTGATTCGCCGCTGGGATCTCAAGACCTTGGTGACGGGCGCGATTAAAGCCAACGCGCGCGAGCTCATCGCGGCGCACGTGGCCCCGGTGTGCGAGAACCTCGACTTCGAGGTCTTTACCGACGAGAAGTGGCTCGAGTTTATTCTGGGCCAGCTTATTCAGAACAGTATTAAATATGCGCGCGAGGACGGCGCGAAGATCGTGTTTTCGGGCGCGTTGCTGGACGAGGGCCTGGCGAGCGAGCGCATCGAGCTCACCGTTGCCGATAACGGCTGCGGCGTGTGTGCGGCTGACCTGCCACGCGTGTTCGAGAAGGGCTTTACCGGCGACAACGGTCGCACCACCAAGCGCGCAACGGGCATCGGCCTCTACCTGGTGGCGCGCCTGTGCTCCAAGATGGGCATCGACGTCACCGCGGCATCCAACTCCGGAGAAGGCTTTGTCGTAACGTTTGCCTTCTCAACGAACAAGTTCCAATACTTTGAGTAGCCGGGCCGTCTTGCGGTGCGGACGGCTATGTTCCCGAACGTGAACTTAGCTAAGGCAACTGGCGCTATGTTCCCGAACGTGAACATAACTATGAGGCTCAAATGGATCTCCCAAAACAAAAACGTGCAGCCCAAACAAAACGTGCCACCCCAAACGGGGCGGCACGCCATCTTTTATCAGCCAACTCGCTGAAGTAAGGCTGCGAAGGCCGCGAGGCCGGGAGGGGTTTCCTAAGGGCACATCCCGCAGCCGCGAAGCGGCGAGGACGTGCCTGTGGAAACCCCGCAGGCCCCGCGGCCGGTGGGAGCAACGCTACTTTACGACCAAGATGTCGCAGTCGGTGTTGCGCAGCAGGAACGTCGAAATCGAGCCCAGGAGCGCATACTTGATCGAGGACAGACCGCGAGCGCCGCAGAGCACCAGGTCGGGCTTGACCACGTCGAGCATCTCGTCTTTGAGCGTCTCACGAATACGGCCGGCGCGAATCATGACTTCGACCTCGGGAATGTCGGGATTGGCCTTGGCCTCTTCGAGCTGCTTGGCGATGGAGTTCTTAAATGCCTCCTCTAGGCCGTTGACCAGATCGACCGGATAGGAACCGGCGCTCTCGAGTGCCGTGGAATCGATGACGTGGCCGATAATCAGCTTGGCGCCGTTGTTCGCGGCGACCTTGATGGCGCGTGCGAGCACAAAATCCTGCTGCTCAGTACCGTCGAGTGAAACAAATACCTTGGTATAGCCCTCGTTCATGGTTTCCTCCTTGGTCTATCGCACGGGCGCGGGGCTCGTGCGTCGGGCGGGCGCGGATGCGTGACCGCCGGACACTTTATCTTGTTGCAGTTATACCCAAGGATTTGGGTTTGACCGCTCGCAATTCTGTGAACGGGCGAGTTTTTTGGTAAGGGTAGGCGCAGGCGCGCCGCCAACGGTTGATAATGGGACATCGCCCGCACCGTCCGCAGAACAACTATCGGTGGGTGTCTAACGAGGGGGTCCCTTTGGATATCATTGAGCTTCTAAAATCTGCCTTCATGGGCCTAGTCGAGGGCATTACCGAATGGCTGCCTGTTTCGTCGACCGGTCACATGATCTTGGTGGACGAGTTCGTCAAGATGAACGTGAGCGAGACGTTCTGGAACATGTTCCTGGTCGTGATTCAGCTCGGCGCCATTCTGGCCGTCTGCGTGCTGTTTTTCCACGAGCTCAACCCGTTCTCGCCCAGCAAGGGCAAGGAGGGCCGTCGCGACACCTGGGTGCTGTGGGGCAAGATTGTGCTCGGTTGCATTCCTGCGGCGGCGATCGGCCTGCCGCTCAACGACTGGATGGAGGAGCATTTCTACAATGCTCCCGTCGTGGCGCTGGCGCTCATTGTGTACGGCGTGCTGTTTATCGTGATCGAGAACTGGCGCGCGAGCAAGCGCGAGGAAATGGCCGTTGCCGGTTCGTTTGGTTCGCGTGCTGTGGTGTCGGGTGAACGTCCCGCCGGTGCGCACTTTGCGGCGTCCGCCACGGCTACCGCTGAGGATGAGGACGATGATGAGAACCTGGACTTTGGCTCCATCGCCACGCTCGAGGACCTCAGCTGGAAGACTGCGCTGGGTATCGGCTGCTTCCAGGTGCTTTCACTGGTGCCTGGTACGTCTCGCTCCGGTTCTACCATCATCGGCGGCCTGCTGCTGGGCTGCACGCGCTCGGTGGCGTCTAAGTTCACGTTCTTCCTGGCCATTCCCGTCATGTTTGGTGCGAGTGCGCTCAAGCTGGTCAAGTACTTTATTAAGGGCGGCACGTTCGGCACCAACGAAATCGCCATCCTGGGCGTGGGCTGCGTCGTCGCCTTTGTGGTGTCGCTCATCGCCATCAAGTGGCTCATGGGCTTCGTCCGCCGTCACGACTTTAAGTGCTTCGGCGTCTACCGCATCATCCTGGGCATCGTGGTTCTCGCGTACTTCTTTGTCCTGGAGCCGATGCTCGGCCTCTAACTTAGTTGACGCTGCGCGACGGCCAGGGCGACAACTTGTCATTCAAAGGGGGTGGCATGACCAAAAGGTCTATGCCGACCCCTTTTCATGCCAATTTGTTCGCCCTGACCGTCGCTCGCTGCTGCTGCCATGACATCGGCGGTTTCGTGATTGTCAATAGATTGGTGCAAAGCAACCTGACCCCATTGCGCCAAATCCGCTGGGGCGGGTCTGACGGTGGCGCACGGAGTCGTGGTGTGATTTGCGTCGGTGTCCGCGCGGCTCGGTATACTAGTACGGCTCAAACTATGGCGCTGCCCGCAGGCGCGCCGTCCGTCAGATGAGGAGTCGCCCATGACCCAGCCCCTGCCCTGGGAAAAGAACACTGCCGCGCCCGTGCCGCCCGCGCCGGAACCCGTGCCGCTCGATGTATACGCCGCCCCCGCTGCGCCGGAGCCCGAGCTTGTTCCGCTCGACATCTACGACGCCCCGGCTCCGGCGCCCAAACCTGCCAAGCCGCTCGTCGATATCGATAGCCTTAACCCCGCCCAGCGCGAGGCGGTCCTGTCCACCGAGGACCCGTTGCTGGTGCTCGCCGGCGCCGGCTCGGGCAAGACCCGCGTCTTGACCTTCCGCATCGCACATATGCTCGGCGACCTGGGTGTTAAGCCTTGGCAGGTTCTTGCCATTACGTTTACCAACAAGGCTGCGGCCGAGATGCGCGAGCGTCTGGCGGCACTCATTCCCAGCGGCACCCG
Organism: uncultured Collinsella sp.; assembly: GCA_900545905.1. GTDB lineage: Bacteria > Actinomycetota > Coriobacteriia > Coriobacteriales > Coriobacteriaceae > Collinsella. The sequence continues at coordinate 2,599 of URBA01000041.1, read as the reverse complement.
TGGCATGTGGGTGTGCACCTTCCATGCCATGTGCGTGCGCATGCTGCGCGAGGACGCCGACCTGTTGGGCTACACCGGCCAGTTCACCATCTACGATGACGATGACTCAAAGCGCATGGTGCGCGACATTATGCAGGCGCTCGGCATCGAGCAAAAGCAGTTCCCCATCAACATGATCCGCAGCAAGATTAGCTCGGCCAAAAACGCCATGATCGGCCCCGAGGACATGCTCAAGAGTGCCGATAGCCCCAACGACAAAAAGGCCGCGCAGGTCTACCTAGAGCTGGAGCGCCGCCTGCGCGCCGCCAATGCGATGGACTTTGACGACCTGCTCGTGCGCGCGCTCGAGCTGCTGCGCACCCGTCCCGAGGTGCTCGATAAGTACCAAGAGCGCTTCCGCTACATTAGCGTCGACGAGTATCAGGACACCAACCACGTCCAGTACGAGATCGCCAACCTGCTGGCCGCCAAGTACCAAAACCTCATGGTCGTGGGCGACGACGACCAGTCCATTTACAGCTGGCGTGGCGCCGATATCACCAATATCCTGGACTTTGAGAAGGATTTTAAAAACTGCAAGACCGTCAAGCTGGAGCAGAACTATCGTTCCACGGGTCATATCCTGAACGCCGCCAACGCCGTGGTACGCCACAACTCGCAGCGCAAGGACAAGCGCCTGTTTACGGCCGAGGGCGATGGCGAGAAGATCCAGGCCTTCCAGGCGAGCGATGAGCGCGACGAGGGCCGCTGGATTGCCGGCGAGATCGAGAAGCTGCATGCCAAAGGCATGAGCTACGACGACATTGCCGTGTTCTATCGCACCAACGCCCAGTCGCGTATCCTCGAAGATATGTTCCTGCGCGCGGGCGTGCCCTACAAGATCGTGGGGGGCACGCGATTCTTCGACCGTGCCGAGATCCGTGATGTCATGGCCTACCTCAAGATGATCGTGAACCCGGCCGACGAGATGAGCGTCAAGCGCGTCATCAACACACCGCGCCGTGGCATCGGCTCCACCTCGATCCAAAAAATCGAGCAGCTGGCGCGCGACAACCGCTGCTCGTTCTTCCAGGCCTGCGAGATCGCAACAGCCGAGACGGGCATGTTTAGCGCCAAGGTGCGCAACGGCTTGTCGAGCTTTGTTTCGCTGGTGCGCGAGGGCCGTCGCATGGACGGCGAGCTCAAGGACGTCGTCGAGATGATCGTCGATAAGACGGGTCTGCTGCAGGCGTTCCGCGCCGAGGGCACCATGGAATCCGAGAGCCGCGCCGAGAACATCCAGGAATTCCTGGGCGTCGCTGCCGAATTTGAGGAGACGCACGAGGATATCGAGGGCACGCTCGAGAGCTTGGAAGAGCTGCGTGCAGCCGGTGTTGCCGACGTGCCGTCCGTCGCCGAGTCCGAGTCCGTCGTGGTGAGCGCGCCCGCACCGGAGCCAGGACCGTCCGCTCCGGCATCCTCGTTTGAGGCACTTGTCGGCGCTCGTGACGCCGCGGGCTCCAATCCGCTCGATAGCCTAGCCGCCCCGGCGCTCTCGCCGCAGGATGCCTTGGCCGCCGCCATCGCGGGCAACGCGTATGCCGCGCCGACGGAGATGCCGGCGGGCGCCGTGCATGCCGACGAGATCGAGCGCACCTACGGTCCGCTCACCTGTAAGGCGCTGCCGGCACTCATGGAGTGGCTGGCCCTGCGCTCCGACTTGGATTCCCTGGCCGGCGAGACGCATGCCATTACCATGATGACCATCCACTCCGCCAAGGGCCTGGAGTTCCCGGCGGTGTTCGTGGCCGGCATGGAGGAGGGCATCTTCCCGCACGTGCACGACTTTGGCGGCAGCGATGACCCGGGCAAGCTCGAGGAGGAGCGTCGCCTGGCCTACGTTGCCATCACGCGCGCCCGCAAGCGCCTGTTCCTGACCTATGCGGCCACGCGTCGCACCTACGGCTCGACCTCTGCCAACCCACGCTCGCGCTTTCTCAATGAGATTCCGTTTGAGGATATCGAGTTTAGCGGTATCGGTTCTGCCGGTTTTGAGGGCACGGGCTGGGAGAAGCGCGGCGACCGTCACGGCACCTTTGGCTCGGGCATGGGCTCGGATATGTATGGCGGCAAGGTGTTTGGCTCGCATACGCGCTCGACCGGCGGTTCCGGTTCGCGCGGCGGATCGAGCTTTGACGATTTCTTTGGCGGTAGCAGCTACGGGACCGAGCGCCATCGTGGGGTCTCGCCCGACGCCGGCCGTGTTGCCTCGACCTTTGGTTCGGGTGCGCCGCGAGCCAAAAAGCCGTCGTCCAAGGTGTCTCCGACGGTGGAGCGCAAGGTCGATCGTGCCAGCGCGTCGCAGGACTTTGCCGCAGGCGATACCGTGAGCCACAAGACCTTTGGCACGGGTACCGTGATCTCGGTCGCCGGAGACATGATCGAGGTCCAGTTCGAAAAGACCGGCCAGACCAAAAAGCTCATGAAGGGATTCGCTCCGATCGTCAAGCTGTCATAATCCCGGCGGACCTGGGCGGGCGTATGGGGCAACATCGCCTGCTCGGGCAGTCCTGCTCGCACGGAGAGCACATTAAGTGCTCTCCGGCTCGTGCGGAACTCG
>URBA01000040.1 GCA_900545905.1 uncultured Collinsella sp. | reverse complement strand
GACCGCCTGTACGCCTTCGGTGCCACGGGCTTCCCGTTCACCAAGACGGCCCTTTTGCTCGATAGCCACAGCGAGGGCGTCTATGATGCGGCGATCGCTATGTACAAGTCAACCTGCGCGTACTGCAAGTGGGAGGACCAAGGCATTGTCACCATCAGCGGCATGACCGAGCGCGACAGCATGGCATCGTCGCCCAAGTTGGAAGAGGTGCGAGAGCTCGCTCGCAAGCTCTCTTAAGGCAAGAAGAACGCATGGCAATCGGTATTGGTGGAAATGCTTGCTGTCCTTACCAAGAGGATTACTGATTGCCATGCGTTGATGTCCTTATGGACAATCTCCGCGTGCTAGGAGACTTTCTCGCTCAGGAACTCCCTGAATGCGGGGATGTCAAAGCCAACGAGACCACGCCCACGTTCCCCGATGACGCCGTCCTCGAGAAGGCGGCGTTTGTATTGGCTTGCGTAGTTGCTGGCGACGCCCATGCGTTTGGCTATCTCCGAGACCCTGCTGGGGCCAGAATCGGGCAGCATCGCGAGCAAAAACTCAATGTCTTTATCGGAAAGCTCCCGATAGGCCGTTTCGAGAATTCGATCGCGCAGCTCCATGCGGGCAAGCAGAGAACCCTGCTGTACATCAGGTGCACTGATTTTGGGCGAGTTCTCCGAAACATCCCATGTGCGATATCCGACGAGCTGCATCATATAGGGAAATCCGTCGACGGCCTTCACGGCATCCTCGAGCGCTTCTGGCGTGATTGAGCGGCCTCCGGCCTCAACGGTTTTGCGGAATGCGTTTGCAATTTCAACGTCAGTGATTCGTCCTAACTGATGATATTGGGAACGCCTGAGGAACGAGACGGAATCGTTACGCAGCAACGCCGATACCTTGTAGGGCAGTCCTGCCATGAGTAGGGCTACTTTTTTACCTTCGCGTACAAAGTGCTGGTAAACAGAGGCAAATTGAAGCATTTCTTCGAGATCGACGGTGACTTCATCGATGGTAATGAGAAGTCCGATGTCATGTTTTTCGAGTTGCTTAAAGATGCCATTCATGCGTGTGCGCCAGTTGCCCTGGACCTCTTGAGCATATGTCCAATCGATGCCCACTGGACCAATTTGAACGCCGTTTATGCGCGCATGAGGCTGTGAGAGGTAGCTATCTGCGGCTTCTTTGGTTCGCTCGATAATATCTTCGAGCATGCCTGGCATGGCGGAGACATTTGCTGCGATCCATGGTGGCCCCTTTGCAGGTTTTGCTAGTTTTTGCAACTTTTGCTAACTTTTGCAAGTTTTGCTAACGGTTTAACATGTCTTGTGCCGCGGGATTGCAGGAGTGAAAAACAGGGATTCCTATTATTCCGACTACGTTGCAACGAGCGGGGCCCGGAGCGCGATGTTGCTGCGCTCCGGGCCCCGCTGCTTTGTAAAACCATGACGGTTTGGCTGCCGTCGTCCTAGTCAAACAGACTCGGCATGTCGTTTTCCTTCATGAGGGCACCGGCAGAGGGGAGGCTCTGTGCGGTGAACTTTTCGGCCGAGACGCCGGCGCCAAGAATCTCCTCGGTCGTGCCGACGGTGGTGACCGAGCGACCCTTCTTGGCCGTAAAGGCCTGGACGCCCTGCGTGTTGGTGGTCGTCTTGGTCTTGAGCAGCGACGTGTTGAAGTTCATCAGGCGATAGTCGCTCGAGACCAGCGCGATGTCGCGATCTTCCTTGAGCACCTGGGCATACAGCAGCTTGCTGCCGCCGTAGATGGCGTTCTTGAGGCGCTTGCGGTTGGTCTTGGTGACGTATCCGGCAAGTGCGACGCGCACCACGCGGCCGTTCTCAAAGACGAACAGCACGTCGGCCTTGTAATCCTCGGGGTCGATGACCCAGATGACGCTCTCGTCGGGTTCCATCTCAAGATCGGTCGGCAGGTACGAGCCCAGCTGGGCCGACTTGGTGTCCTCAAACGCCGCAACCTTGCATTTGTACACCTGGCTCTTGTTGGTAAAGACCAGCAGCTCGTGGGTGTTGGAGGACGGGAACTCGATAAAGGGTTTGTCGCCGTCCTTGTACTTGAGCGTGGTCGCCTTCTTGAGCACGCGGTCCGTCATCTTCTTAAGGTAGCCATCGCGCGAGAGCATGATGGTCACCGGGTACTCCTCGACCTCGGGCTCCAAGCTTACCTCGATAACCTCATGGGGCTCGATCCTGCCCGTGCGACGCGGCATCACATATTTCTTGTTGACCGCGGCCAGCTCGTCGCTGATGACCTTCTTGATGTTCTCCTCGCTGGAGAGGATCTCCTCAAGCTCGGCAATCTCGCCCTCGAGCTTGGCGATGTCCTTGGTGCGGTTGAGGATGTACTCTTCGTTAATGTTGCGGAGCTTGAGCTCGGCAACAAACTCGGCCTGGGTCTCGTCGATGTCGAAACCCTTCATAAGGTTGGGCACGACCTCGGCTTCGAGCTTGGTGCCGCGGATGATGGCGATTGCCTTGTCGATGTCGAGCAAGATCGCCTCGAGGCCGTGCAGCAGGTGCAGGCGCTCGGACTTTTTGCCCAGGTCAAAGTTAATGCGGCGACGCGTGGACTCAATACGCCATTTGACCCACTCGTGCAGAATCTGGCGCACGCCCATAACACGGGGATAGCCGTCGACGAGCACGTTGAAGTTGCACGAGAACGAATCCTGCAGCGTGGTCGAGCGATAGAGCTTGGCCATGAGCTTGTCGGGGTCGACGCCGCGCTTAAGGTCGATGGCGATGCGCAGGCCCGAAAGATCGGTCTCGTCGCGGATGTCGGCAATCTCCTTGACCTTGCCCTCCTTGGAGAGCTTGACGATGCGCTCGATGATGACATCGGTCTTGGTGGTGTAGGGGATCTCGTAGACCTCGATGATGCGCTCTTCGGGAATGCAGCGCCAGCGGGAGCGGATCTGGAAACTGCCAAGGCCGGTCTCGATAATCTTTTCCATCTCCTCGCGGCGGTAGATGATCTCGCCGCCGGTGGAGAAATCGGGCATGGGCATGTACTCGAGCAGGTCGCAGTCGGGATCCTGCAGGTAGTGCATGGTGGCGGTGCAGACCTCGTTGAGGTTAAAGCCGCAGATGTCAGACGCCATGGCGACGCCGATGCCCTTGTTGGCCGAGACGAGGATGTTGGGGAACGTGGTGGGCAGCAGGCGCGGTTCCTTCATGGCGCCGTCGTAGCTGTCAACGAAGTCGACCGGGTCCTTGTCGATGTCCTTGAAGATCTCGGCACTGATGGGGGAGAGCTTGGCCTCGGTATAACGCGAGGCGGCGTAGCTCAGGTCGCCCGAATAGTACTTGCCAAAGTTGCCCTTCGACTCCACGAAGGGGGCGAGCAGCGCCTCGTTGCCGGTGGCCAGGCGCACCATCGTCTCGTAGATCGCGGCATCGCCGTGCGGGTTGAGCTTCATGGTCTGGCCCACGATGTTGGCGCTCTTCTGGCGCTCGCCCTTGAGCAGACCCATCTTGTACATGGTGTAGAGCAGCTTGCGGTGCGAGGGCTTAAAGCCGTCAATCTCAGGGAATGCACGCGAGACGTTGACGCTCATTGCGTAGGGCATGTAGTTGACCTCGAGCGTCTGCGTGATCGGCTGATCGGTGACCTCGGAGTGCAGGCCGATGACGTTCTCGGCGTTGACCTGCTTTTTCTTTGGCTGGTTCTTCGTCTTCTTCTTTGCCACGATTTCCTCTTGAACTTCTTATGGGCCGTCGTTAACGATTTGCTGCTACTGCAGGTCCAGCTGGTCCAGGTATTCCTTGCCGTGCTCCGAGATATGGCGCTTGCGGCCTGCCTCGTCGTTGCCCAGCAACAGGTTGAACATGGTCTCCATCTTGGTGACGTCCTCGGGCTCCACCTTGATCAGGCGGCGCGTCTCGGGGTTCATGGTGGTGAGCCACATCATGTCCGGATCGTTCTCACCAAGACCCTTGGAACGGTTGATGGAGCACTTCTGGTCGCCGATCTCCTTGAGGATGCCGTTCTTCTCGAGCTCGGTGTAGGCAAAGTAGGTCTTTTCTTTGCAGTTGATTTCGTAGAGCGGCGACTCGGCGATATAGACGTAGCCCTCGTCGATAAGCGTGGGCACCAGGCGGTAGAGCATGGTGAGCACGAGCGTGCGAATGTGGTAACCGTCGACGTCGGCGTCCGTACAGATGATGACCTTGTTCCAGTTGAGGTTGTCCAGATCGAAGGCGCCAAGGTTCTTGATACGCTTGTCCTTGATCTCCACACCGCAGCCCAGCACGCGCATGAGGTCCATGATGATGTCGGACTTAAAGATGCGCGGATAATCTTCCTTTAGGCAGTTGAGGATCTTGCCGCGGACGGGCATAACACCCTGGAACTCGGCATCACGCGAGGTGCGGATGGCGCCTGCTGCCGAGTCGCCCTCTACGATATAGATCTCGCGACGGCTCTTGTCCTTGGAGCGGCAATCGATGAACTTCTGCACGCGGTTGGCCATGTCGGTCTTCTGCTGCAGGTTGGTCTTGATGCTCTGGCGCGTCTTCTCGGCATTCTCGCGCGAGCGCTTGTTGATGAGCACCTGCTCCATGATCTTATTGGCGGCGTCCTTGTTCTCGATCAAGTAGGTCGAGAGGCGCTCCTTAAAGAAGGCCGTCATAGCCTGCTGGATAAAGCGGTTGTTGATGGCCTTCTTAGTCTGGTTTTCATAGGACGTCTGGGTGGAGAAGCAGTTGGTCACCAGCACCAGGCAGTCCTGGACGTCCTGCCATTTAATGCTGCTCTCGTTTTTGTTGTACTTGCCCTGTTGCTTGATGTAGGCATCGATGGCGCTGGTCAGAGCGCTACGGGCCGCCTTCTCGGGCGAACCGCCGTTCTCGAGCCAGGAGGAGTTGTGGTAGTACTCCTGCATCATGAAGGTGCGCGAGAAGCACATGCACGCGGTGATCTTAACGTTGTAGTCGGGCAGGTCCTCGCGGTCGCGACCGCGGCGGTCGGCCTCGATAAAGAAGGGCTCGGTAAGGTAGTCGGCGCCGACCTTCTCGAGCACGTAGTCCTCGATGCCCTTGGGGTAGCAAAAGTCCTCTTCGGAAAACTCGCCATCGTCGCCCTCAATGCGCAGGCGGAAGGTCACGTTGGCGTTGACCACGGCCTGACGGCGCATGGTCTCGCGATACCAATCGTGGGGAATGCTGATCGAGGTAAAGACCTCAAGATCGGGGCGCCACTTGATGGTGGTGCCGGTGCGGTTCTCGTCGCTGGGCTCAATCTCGAGCGCCTTCTTTTTGGCGCCGACGACCTTACCCTTCTTAAAGTGCAGGGAATACTTGTTACCGTCACGCCAAACCGTGACGTCCATGTACTCGGAAGCGTACTGGGTCGCGCAGGAGCCCAGGCCGTTGGTGCCGAGCGAGAAGTCGTAGTCGCCGCCCTGGTTGTTGTTATACTTGCCGCCAGCGTAGAGTTCGCAAAAGACGAGCTCCCAGTTAAAGCGCTTCTCGGAAGGGTTCCAGTCGAGCGGGCAGCCACGGCCATTGTCCTCTACCTGAATGGAGCCATCGCGAAAGGCGGTAAGGGTGATGAGCTTGCCGTAGCCCTGGCGCGCCTCGTCAACGGCGTTGGACAAGATCTCGAAGGCAGCATGCGCGCAGCCATCGAGTCCGTCCGAGCCAAAGATGACGGCGGGGCGCAGGCGTACGCGCTCCTCGTCCTTGAGCTGGCGGATACTGTCATTACCATAGTTTGCGGTGTTTTTTGCCATACTCGCTCTCTCGGTGCTCCTTTGCTGCGTTTAAGTCATATAGATAGTCAAGGTAGCATAGCCCAGCCCTTGGGCGATTCCACCCAACACGAAATCCATCGAACAATCGTTCGGAATTTGGTGGAACAGCGTTTACTCGGACAAATCCGAGTCGGTTCTGTCCGAGTAAGTTTGAAAGCGGTCGAATGCGTCCTGCTGCGTTTGCGGTTGGACGCGTTTGTCAAAAACGCGCCATGCGGATTGTTGGATTGAATCGAACATTGGGACATGCGTCTCGTTTTGTGGGCCGAGGGTATGCGAACTGGGGCCCTTTTGGTCTGAAAGGGGGTCTAACGGGGCGTTATTTGGGCCACGGGTCACTTCGCCGGCGCCGTGTTTCGTCATACGCTCATTGTGGAAGCCGATGCCACGGGGCGACGAAGGCCTCGGGCAACGGATGAGCTGCAAGCGAAAGGAGCGGTGAGGATGATGAAGCCCATGACGAAGAAGCTGCTGTTAGGAATTCCCACCGTGGCGCTTTCGGCTGTGTTGGCGTGTACGCTTGCTGGCTGCGGCGGTAATGCGCCGAGTGGCTCGGGCGGGAGCGCACCTGTGCAGGAGAAGTCCAAGAAGGCCAAGAAGGCCAAGGCCTATGATTCGCAGACGGTCGAGGTGGCTGGCATTACCTATGAGTCGGTGGCTCACGGTACGTTCTATCGCGGCGATGCCAAGCTGCAGGACGGCTTTTACCTGCACATCAAGATCACCAACAACAACACAAAGAACAGGACGTTCAGTTCCTTTAACGTGCATGCTGCCCAAGGCGATCTTGAGGCAGGCGACCCGTTGTTTACTTCCGGCAAGGCGGCCGTGCTCGACTACGTTGCAAGTGAGGCTCCCGATGAGCTTCACGAGGGCATCGATCTTTCCAAGAGGCCAGATATCGGCCCGGGCGAGACTGTTGAGTACGTGTATTTCTGGGCGCCCAAGACGGCGTACTACGGGCCCATCACTGTCGAGTTCGTAGACGCTTATGCCCCCGCCAAGAATCATGAGGCCATGCACTTTGACACCACGGGATGCGAGACCAAGGAGTTCAAGGCGGCCGGCGGCGTGGCCGATTCTGGCGAGAAGGCAGATTTAACGGGCATCGACTGCGCATCGTACAGCATCGAGGCCGCCGATGGGTACACGCTGGATTCGTCCGACGAAGATCGCGAAAAGGCAAACTTCTTCCACGACGAGACTGGAGGACGCCTGAACATCAGCATCTTCCCGCGCTCGCCGGAGGAGGAAGTTGCAAGCCTGGAGCAGATCTATGAAGGCAAGGAAACGACAACCGACCAGGTCGAGTACAACGGCATAACGTGGCTGCGCTTTACCGGTCCCGACAACGGCCATACACTGTTTGCGACGGCTCCCGCAACGGGTGAAACCGTCCGCGTGTCGATCGGCTGGAAGATCGACTGGGATGCTGCCGTGCCCATGATGGAGGCGCTGAAGCTCAAGTAACGCCGCGAGTCTCACGTCAGGCGACTCAGGGCTGGCTCCGAGTTATCAGGGCCAGCCCTTTTGGTGTTCGATGAGCCGAGTCGGCGTCTCTCGCAAAGGTAACTGGGAGCTAGCGAGGCGTATCCGAATTGACCTCATCGGCGGTGTCGTTTTCGAGCGCCGTGCGGCGGGCGCTGTAGGCGACAAGGCCAGCCCCAACTGCGGCGAGTGCTGCTGCGGCTGCGGTTAGGGGGACGTTGCTGTCGCCCGTGCCGGCGAGCGCGCCCGCTTTTCCGGAGCGCTTGTTAGTGCCGTGGTCCTTGCCACTGCTGGAGCTGCTTCCGCCGGAGTCGCCGTCCTTGTCAGTACCACCGCCACTCGAGCCACCACCGCCGTCCGCCGTCATCGGTGCATCGTGAAGCCCCGTCGTATCCGCGCTGTCGCATACGCCGACCTGAACTTCTGAGCGTTCGCATGCCGCGTCGGGCACATGAAGCTCGTGCAGTACGGCGCCCAGCGCCGAGTTTGCGCCCGGTCGAATTTCCTCGAGCGTTACGGGATCGAGCGCCACCAGATTACGCGCCTTCGCATACAGCGTGACGCGTTTGCCCACTTCGTCGCTCCAGCTCTCGGGGATGGCGAAGCTCATGCGGAACTGTGCCGTGCAACCCGGTGCCAGCACGGCGTTGCCGTTGTCGGCAACCAGCGGGTGCATTGCAAAACGTGCGCCCAGCGTCTCGGGCGCGTACTTCACGTGTGCCATGTCGTTGGCCGAAGCATCCTCGGCAAGCTCCGGATCGTAGATCGATGCCGTGCGTGCGTTCGCTCCGAATCCGATGGATGCGCTGGAGAACGGTTGGCTGGAGCCCTCTCGGTACAGATCGATCGTGCCGGCAGTCAGCAAAGTGTTGCCGTCGTTTCGCACCGTGACCATGAAGGATTCGCCTGCTGCTCCGGGCACCACCGCGCCTGAGGTAGCGACCGCGCCCGTCGGAGTGGCACACGCCACCAGAGGCACTTCGATGCCGTGCAGCTCTGCCTCGCTCTTCTCCGCGCTCACAGTGTGCGTGGCGAGCGCGGAGAGCATGCTTCCCGACGTCAAAAATGTCGTTATCTGATCGACGGGATGGTCCAGCTCGCACATCACGAACGGCTCCGTGAACAGATCGCCTGCCAAGGTGCTGGCGAAGATGCGGAAGTGCTTGCCCATCACTGCTACCGGGTCGCCTTCTTCGTCGTAGGTTTGCCCCACCTTGCCATCGGTGTTCTCTACATAGAGCGCGCACCTGCCGTTGTTGCTTACGCTAAACGATGCCGGGCCACAGCCTGCGGCACCCACGGGCTGCGTTGTAAATGCCGATGCGCCTCGCGTCCAAGTAATATGCTGCAGCTGCTCGTTGACGGTGGCCAAAAAGCCCGAATGTTGTGGCCACGGCACCGCATGGGGCACCGTGGCGTCTGGTGGCATAACGCCCCAGCCCGCAATGGACTGGCCGATCACGGCGTACGATGCGCAGCCGCAACCGTCTGCGGTCTCGTACGCAACGGGCACCACCATTTTGCCGTTGATATTCTCGGGCTCGCTCAGCTCGATACTCGACGGTGCCTGCGGAAAGCGAAGAACTTGGCGGAACGTCAGGCTGTCGCCCAAATCATCCGACCACAGGGTAAAGCATTCCAGCGCAACCTCGGCCTCGCTGCCGAGCGCCTTCTCTGCGGTGGTTCCGCGGCGGTGGAGGTAGGCACCCGACAGGCGTCCGTCGACCAGCGTCTTGCCCACCGTGATGCGCGGGCACTGCAGGCAATGGTAGCCATCCTCTTGCAGGCGGCCGCGCGAAATGCTGCGCCATGACGTATGCGATATCACGCGAACTCCGTCGTTGCTTATGCGCAGGCGCACAACGGACAGTATGCCGGATGTGCTCGCCGTATCGAAAAGGGTGTTGTCGCCGTCGCGTCGCTCGCCCGAGACCAGCAGCACGTAGGCGTCCTGGTTTCCTCTTCCGTCCGTATATTCCACCACGTCGAAGTCGTAATCGAATATGCCGTTGCGCTCCACGTCGCCCTCGCCAAACCCAAGGGGGAAGTCCACGGGCGTGGGAGCGGACCACGTGCCGTTTGCCTTTGTGTGCACCACTAGGCGCGAGCGTCCATTGTCGCCGTAGCGCACCGAGGCGATACGGAA
>URBA01000039.1 GCA_900545905.1 uncultured Collinsella sp. | reverse complement strand
ATCCTGCACGGGCAGGCTCATCAGATTGGGTACTTGTTTGGCAGCAAGCGCCCAGGCATTAACCGGAAAGCTTACGGCCACCACGACGACGATGGCAAAGACGCCGGCGATAAGGCCCTCGATAAACGTCTCGGCATTGAATACGTTGGCCACGTTGCGCTTTGACGCGCCAATCGCACGCAGGATGCCAATCTCCTTTTTGCGCTCCAGTACGCTGATGTAGGTGATGATGCCGATCATGATGGAGCTCACCACCAGGCTAATACTCACAAACGCGATGAGCACCAAGCTGATGGTGTTTACGATGTCGGTCACCGAACCCATGATGATGCCCATATAGTCGGTGTACGAGATTGCTTGTTCGTCGTGCCCGGCGGCTTTGACCTGCTTGTTATACGCATCGATATGGTCGAGCACACGCTCCTTGGCCTCAAAGTCGCGCGGGAAAATCTTGACCGAGATGGGGTCTGCCTCGTCCGCATAGCCCAGCGTGGTCAGATTGTTGTCGTAGGTGAGCTTCGACGCCTTCGCATAGCTCATCATGAGCGAACTCAGGTCCTCGGCGTCCATGTTGAAATGGATGGCACGAGTAAAGGCGCTCGCATCCACGCGCATGGCGCTCGCCAGGTTAGCAAAACTCGAAGACATCTGCGTCGCCATCTGGTCCATAAGCCCTGCCGCGCCCGCCTTGAGCTGAGCCGATACCGTCGTCGCGATCTGCTCGCTAATCGTCCTCATCACCTGATCCATAGCCTGCTGCAGATACGGAGCCAGCTGCTTTTGCACATAGTCGGTCATCGCCTGTTCCAGGCGCTCGGCAAGAGCATCGCCACCGAGTGCCTTGAGCTGAGCCAGGCATTGCTGCGCCGTGGCATCACTCTCAAGATACGTCGAGAATGCGGCAGCGAGCTTTGCCGCGTCTTTAAGATCTTCGGGTGACAGCGCCCTAAACTGATCAGACTGCAAAAAACCCTCAAACAGTTGGTTGGCAAGCATTCCCACCTGCTGCATTTGCTCGGGCGTGAGTTCCAGACCGTCAAAGATGCCCGAGAAATCTGGGGCCGGCGCTTTGGCCATGATGTCGCTGAAGTCGATGTCCTTCCCAACGCCCGAAAGGTCAATGTCCAGCCCAGACAAATCGATACCGGAAAGGTCCATACCGCCGGCCGCACCCGAGAGCGCAGACGTATCGAACGAGAACGCACTCTTCAGCGCCGCCTCGTCCACGCTGAACATGCTGCCCAGATCCACGCCTTGCTTGGCCTCGCCCTGCAGTTCATCGAAAGACTTGCCCGTAAAGACATCCGTCTCGGGATGGGCAAGTTGCTCTTTTACGATCTGCGAATTGGCGGCGCGCTCCATAAGCTGGCGAGTCAGCGCGTGCGTGTAGGCAATTCCCGGAGACAACGCGCTCGCGTTGGCAGTCTCGTTGGGCTGCACCACGCCCACAATGCGCACGTCAATACCGTCGGCAACCTTGGCCGCCATAAAGTCGGCGTCACCGGACATATCGGTCCACATACCGGTCTCTTCGTTTTTGCGATACGCATCGGCCGGCGACAGCACCTTAAACGTCGTGGACAGCGCATCGTCGTAGGTAAAGTCGGTACCGGTCTCGGGCGCTCCGACGCCACCGTCAGCCGTCATAGCGCTGTTAACCAGGTCGTTGAGCTCATTGATATCCAGCGCACCGATGCTGTAGAGCGTATAGTCGCCCACCGTGCCACGACTCGAAAGCACCATCACGGCTTCGTTGGCAGACGTGGGCCAATGACCGGCGACGACATCGTACTGGCTGTCGAGCAGGCTCTGGTCGTCAATCATCTCGTTGAAGACCGAGGTCCCCATGGATTCCATGCTCACCGTTGCCGCCGAGCTCGCGCCTCCGGTCATAGTCTCGGTCATCGCGTTGGGCACCAGGCGCACGGGCTTCTCGTCGCCCTTGCCCGCGCGATACACGACTGGCGTCACGCCGTAGCTGTACTGAATGGCGTTGACCTCTTTGTCGATGCCGTCGCCCCCGTCATCGAGCCACGCCTTAAAGCTCGTCATATCGTTGGACTTAACGCTCGCAAACATATCCTTTACGGCCGTGACCACAGGAATCTTATCGGTTCCCTTAGCCTTGCCGCCGGCACTGTCGTCGGACGAATCCACGTTTTCAGGCGAGTCATCATCCGCAGCCCCCTGCCCGCCCATCATGGACGACAGGTCGTAGTCCTGCTTAGAGATCGTAAGCGGGTAGCTCGAGAGCGTGTACTCCTCGACCTTTTTGATGTAGTTGTTCACGCCGTTGGAGAGCGCTAGGATTGCCGCGATGCCGATAATGCCAATCGAGCCCGCAAAAGCCGTCATGGCCGTACGGCCCTTTTTGGTCATGAGGTTGCGGGCAGAAAGCCCCAGCGCCGTCACAAAGCTCATCGAGGTTTTGCGCGTGGGCTTGGCTTCGCGACGCGCAGCCCCAGCGGCGTCGAAGGGATCGGAATCGTCGGTGATCCTGCCGTCTGCCAGGTTAACGATGCGCGTGGCATATTGGTACGCCAGCTCAGGATTGTGCGTGACCATGATGACCAGGCGGTCGCGCGCCACGTCCTTGAGCAGATCCATGACTTGCACGGACGTCGTAGAGTCCAAGGCCCCGGTCGGCTCGTCAGCCAGCACGATCTCGGGATCGTTGATCAGGGCACGGGCGATGGCCACGCGCTGCATCTGTCCGCCCGAAAGCTGGCTCGGGCGCTTGTTAACGTGCTCGCCCAGGCCGACTTTCTCCAACGCCTCGCGCGCACGCTGGCGGCGCTCGGCATGCCCCACGCCCGTGAGCGTAAGCGCCAGCTCCACGTTTTCCAAGATGGTCTGATGCGGGATAAGGTTATAGCTCTGGAACACAAAGCCGATGCGGTTGTTGCGATAAGCATCCCAATCGCGATCACGGAAGTCCTTGGTCGAGATGCCGTCAATCAGCAGGTCACCAGAATCAAAATGATCCAGTCCGCCAATAACGTTGAGCATCGTGGTTTTACCCGAACCCGAGGGACCCAGAATGGCCACGAACTCGTTATCGCGAAAAGCCAGGCTCACGCTGTCGAGCGCCACCTGCGCAAACGACTGCGTAACGTACCTTTTGCAAATTCCTTTGAGCTCCAGCATGGACGGCAACCTCTCCTGCGCAGGCACCCCGCCCGCTCTCCTCCGCCGTTCGTATTCGACGCGTTTGTCCTACTCTATCCCCATTTTTTGCCGGTGCCAGTGAGGAATGTAACGAAGCGCATCAAAAAACGAACGGGGCGGTGCCCAAAAGAAGAGGTCCCAAGCGGAACCTCTATATGGTGGAGCTTATCTTGAAAGGTAGCGGACTACTTCGCACAGCGACACACGATCCTCGCTATGCTTTACGCGTTTTTTACTGCTCGCTATTCGCAATCGCCTGGTCAATAAGCTTGTCGAGCGCCGCGCGCTGCTCGGCGGAGCTGATGGCGCCCACGATGGGCTCCCCTACGATGTTGCCGTTCTGGTCAATAACGTAGGTTGTCGGGAACGAGAACAGATTTGACGTAAACTTACCGGCCTCGCTATCCGACTTGAACCAGATGTTCTTATACGTCACGCCCTTCTTGCTCAACACGTCCTTGGCATCTGCGATCTCGCCCTTGTTGCCATCGAGCGTAAAGGAATTGACGCCCACGACCTGGCCGCCCTTCTCGGCAAGCTCCTGATTCAGTTTCTCAAGATCGCCCAGCTCGCCCACGCACGGCTTGCAAGTGGTGAACCAGAAGTTCATGACGGTGACCTTGTTCTTAGAGAACAGCTCGTCACTGTTCACGTCGTTGCCATCCAGGTCCTTGCCCGTAAAGCTGGGGAACTTCGTCGCCTCGCTCGAAGCATTGGCACCAGCCGTCATGCCAGCGGTCGAAGCGTCGACGCTCTCGCCTGCACTCGGCGTGCTTCCACAGCCGGGGAACTCCTTCTCCAGGCTCTCGAGCTTGTCCTCGATCTCCTTGATCTGCTGTGCACCGGCCTTGAGTGTCTTAAGCTCATCCGCCGTAAACTCATCCTTGGCGCCGTCGATGGTCTTGAGCAGAAAATCGCCGTAATTGCTGCCATCCTCAATCATTGCCGAGTCTTTATTTGCCGCATTGAATACCTTTTCCCACAGCGCGTTATCACTCGAAAAGATCTCGTTCTCCTTCTGCATGAGCTTCGCATACAGCTCGGCGGCCTCGTCGGCATTGGCCGGCTTCTGCGCAGTGAGCTCTGCGATCTTAGGATCGGAGCTCGCAGATTCGCTCGCATTGCCACCGGGCGCCGAACATGCCACAAGGCACAAGGCCAATACCGGCACCATAAACAGGGCCGCAATCTTAGAAAGCTTCATAGTCATTCCTCCGTTTTGTCGAAGCTTGTTTACTTTTTATCGGCGGTCAAGGGAAGTTTTTCCGCTGACACATCCAGGCCATAGCGATAGCTGATGGCATCGACAGGACAGGCCCCGATGCACTTTCCGCACCGGATGCATTCGGCATGATTGGGCGCGCGGACCACATCAACGTCCATCTGACAAACCTTTGAGCACTTGCCGCACGAGACGCATTTGCACGCGTCAACCTGAATCCCCAGCAGGGACACCCTATTCATGAGCGCATAGAATGCGCCGAGTGGACAAATCCATTTGCAGAAGGGGCGGTAGAACAAAACGCTCAGCACTACCACGGCAATGAGAACGGCAAGTTTCCAAGTAAAGAGATGTCCCAACGCAGATCGAATGCCGGCATTGGCAATGGCCAGCGGAATGGCGCCCTCGAGCACGCCCTGCGGGCAGATGTACTTGCAAAAGAACGGGTCGCCCATGCCCACATCGTTGACCACCAAGACGGGCAGCAGCACCACGGCAAACAGCAGCACGGCATACTTGATGTACGTGAGCGGCTTGAGCTTTTTCGTGGAGAACTTTTTGCCGGGAATCTTATGAAGCAGCTCCTGCAGCCAGCCAAACGGACACAGAAAGCCGCATACAAAGCGTCCCAGCAGCACGCCGAGCAAAATGAGCGTACCGGTAACATAGTAAGAAAAGTTGAACTTGGATGAACCTACCACCGACTGGAACGACCCGATGGGGCACGCACCCGATGCCGCGGGGCACGAATAGCAATTAAGTCCAGGTACGCAGACTGTTTTTCCCGCGCCCTGATAGATGCCGCCTTTGGCAAAGTTTGGCAGGTGAATATTGGTGACCAGCGTCGCCGCCGCCTGAATGAATCCGCGAAATCGGGCCAAAACATGCGACGCAGTGTTTTCTCTTTTATCCAATTCCGATACACTCCAAGCACAGCCTAATCGCTTTGGCCAGCACGGCATCCGCCTCGCCACGCATAACACCAAAGCACACCATGGCAATTCCGACGATCAACAAAGCGACCTGTACCACGGGTTTTACCGCTTTGAACAACACGACCACTCCTTTCGTTACGCGACCATTGGACCATATCGGCTATAAAATCCGTGTTAAGCGCGATTTGAAATGTGCAAGGAGACTGTTATGCGTATTTTGATCGTCGAGGACGAGCGGGCGCTGTGTGACGCAATCGCGCGCAGCTTGCGAAACTTGGCGTACAGCGTCGACTGCTGTCACGACGGACAGGAGGCGCTCGACCTACTGGACGTTGAGGCCTTCGACCTCGTGGTACTCGACCTCAACCTTCCCCGTATCGACGGCATGACCGTGCTCAGGGAACTTAGGAAAACTGACTGCGAGACCAAGGTACTGATTCTGTCCGCACGCGGCGAAGTATCCGATAAAGTCGCCGGACTCGATGCCGGCGCCAACGATTACCTCGCCAAGCCGTTTCATCTGGACGAGCTTGCGGCAAGAATTCGCAGCCTTACCCTCAGACGCTTTACACAAAGCGACATAGTTTTAACCTGCGGAAAGCTCCGCTTTGACGCCAAGGCGCGCATCGCTTCCGTGGACAGCGAGGCTCTATCTCTTACGCGCAAGGAAACGGGAATCTTGGAATACCTGATGCTTAATCAGGGGCGACCGGTAAGCCAAGAGGAGCTTATCGAGCACGTTTGGGATAGCAGCGTGAACAGCTTTAGCAACGCAACCCGCGTTCATATCTCGTCACTCCGCAAAAAGCTACGCAGCGCTTTGGGATACGGCCCGATTCGCAATCGGATTGGAGAGGGCTACGTTATGGAGGATAGCGAATGAAAAGGCTTTCGCTGCAATGGCGCATAACGATTATGACGGCACTGCTCACGTGTGCGGCATGCGTGCTGACGAACTGTCTGGTCGGCTATAAGGGCATGCGCTACATGGATGCCATCGGCAGTGACATCTCGGCCTTTAACGCAACCGGCGAAGATTCGCCCCAGGCGTTCGACCCAACGAAAGCGACCCTCGATGACGAGGTCACGATCGTCGTAAACGATGCACAGGAGTCTTTTGGCACGACAGCCTGGCGCATCACGGCTGGAGTCACACTCCTTGGCGGCGTGCTGGCATACTTTGTGAGCGGCCGTGCACTCAAACCGCTACGGGCTTTTGCAGCCCAGGTTGAGCGTGTGCAGCCTGACAACCTAAGCGAAATCAGACTCAGTGAAGATGTGCCCACCGAGCTACAACGATGCAGCGCCTCTTTCAACGACATGATCGCCCGTCTTGGCGAAGGGTTCTCTGCACAGCGTCAGTTTACCGGCAACGCCGCACACGAGCTGCGCACCCCGCTCGCCCTTATGCAAGCACAGATTGAACTATTCATCTCCGAGCACCCCGGTTTGCAACCCGAAACGGCCGAGCTGCTCGGCCTGCTACAAGAACAAACCGAGCGCATGTCTCGAATGGCCAAGGTATTGCTCGAGATGAGCGAGCTCCGCAGCGTTCCTTGCGAGGACGATGTGGAGCTTGGTCCCTTGTCCGAAGAGGTCCTCACCGACCTTGCGCCACTTGCCGAGAATAAGGGCATAGCCCTCAATTGTGCTGGAGACGCTTTAGTAATCGGGAACGATGCGCTCCTCTATCGGCTGGTGTTTAACTTGGCCGAAAACGCCATCCGTTACGGCCGCTCCGGCTCGACTGTCAACGTCTCCATCAGCGACAGCGACAACCACGTGCTCCTGCGAGTCAAAGATGAGGGCCCGGGAATACCCAAGCAGTACCGTGAGAGCATCTTCCAACCGTTCTTTCGCCTGGATAAATCCCGCAGCAGGGCATACGGCGGCGCAGGACTCGGACTAGCGCTTGTTTGGGAGATTGCAGCGCTTCACGGTGGCACGGTAGAGGTCGAAACAAGTTCCGAGAACGGGACCACCATGCTCGTAAGCCTTCCAAAACGATCCGAAGCGTTAACCGAACAGTAAAACGAAAGGGGTCCCGAGCAACAGGAGTACAATTGCTGCATTGTTGCCAGCTGTTGGGAGATGGAAGATGGACTGCGATGGCTACCCATGCGTTCCCATGCCGTTGATGTGCACTGCCTTTGTGCCGGGGCAGATTGACGCTGCGGTTGCAGGCATTTCCGACCCCGATTCACGCGCCATCGCCACGGCAGAAGCGCTGTACTTTCGCGGACAGGCCGCCCTCGCTGCCAAGACGGCGCGTCCCTATCTTGACGCCACCGATTCCGCGCTGTGCTATTCCGCATGCTTTATCTGCGGATACGCCAGCCTGTCGCTCAACCGTATCGCCGACGCCCGTCGGTGCCTTGCTGGCATCCTCGATACGCCGGCTGACGAGGAGTCGCCCGCCGTCCACGCCACACATATCCTGTTCGCCTCGGCCGCGAGCGTCCTGCTGCACTTGCCTTCCCCGTATTCCGCCGAAGAGTTTTATCCGCTTGCGGCGCATCTGCCCGAAGGCCTGCGCCTGTTCGCCAGCTACGTGATGGCGCATGCCCTGTACCTGCGCGGCGAATATGGCCGCAGTCTGGGCATGGCGGAAAACGCCCTGATCATGAAACAGGGAAGCTATCCCATCTCGGAACTGTTCCTGCACCTGGCAGCTTCTATGGCCTGCATGAGTCTCAAAGACGTCGACGCCGCAAGGACGCATTTCGGAGCTGCTTGGAACATTGCGCGTCCCGACGGCCTTATTGAGCTCATTGGCGAGCATCACGGCCTTTTACAGGGGCTTATCGAGGCATGCCTAAAAACGCAATACCCTGACGACTTCGCGCGCATCATCGAGATCACGTACCGCTTCAGCTACGGCTGGCGGCGCATCCACAACCCCGATTCGGGCGAGGACGTTGCCGACGATTTAACGACCACAGAGTTCACCATGGCCATGCTCGCCTGCCGCGGATGGACCAACGCTGAAATCGCACGCCATATGGGAGTATCGCCGGGCACCGTCAAAAACCGCCTATCCGGCGTATACGCAAAGCTTGGCATCGGCACACGCGCCGAGCTGGTCGCGCATATGTTACGTTAGCGACCGGACTACCAAGCGCATCGAACGCGTTCCGGAACCCGGCGCTTCGCTCGATCAATTTGGACATTTTGACCCTTGAACGGCACTACCGCCACGGGGCGCCTTCTCGCACAATTGGATTATTTCCACCGATACTTGCGGGATGGGAGCCAAAGATGCTTGATCGCCGTTCGTTACTTGTTGCCGGAGCGTCCTCGCTGGCGAGCATTATGTTGCCGCGCGTGCCGGGAAGCGCAAACGCCTTCATATTGCCGTTCGCCCCCGCCGAGGCATACGCCGACGAAGATGATCCCTTCAAGGTCTTGGTGCTCTCGCGCACCATGTTTGGTGTGGTCGTGGTCGACGTCGCCAACAAGAATACGCCCATCACGGGTGCCCAGGTCACGCTCATATCGCGCTATGCCGCAGGCAAACAACTCACCGCCACGACCGATGACGAAGGCACGGCCATCTTTGAGGTCGCCCCTCTTTCAGAAGGCTACGTGGACGAGGCAACGCTCCTTGACGCGTACGACTTTAACGGCGGCATCTCCATTAGCATGGCGGGCTACCGCGATGTCGAGATTCCCCTTGCGCGTATCCAGGGCGGCACCGCCATAACCGCACCCACACGTCCGCTCTCCGATGGCGAGCCGTACTTCCGCCAGCTCACGTTCGACGAATGGGACATCCAGTACGCCGACGCCACGTTTATGGCAATGCCAGCGGACGAAGCAGCAAACGACCAGCCCAACACGCACGCTTTTACCGTGCAGGCCCATCTGCCGCAGGGCGGGCAGGCAACGCTGCGCATCAACAAAGTGATGCCCGCTGCGGGCAGCTCATCCGAAACCGTCACGCAGATTGGCCAAGTCAAGGCCAGCGCATCGGGCGCGGATAATCTGGCGACGTTAACGCTCGAAGACAAGTTCCTCGACGCGGCATCGAACCTTCTGGAAGAAGGATGCAAGCTGCGCTTTGTCCTCGACTACCAGGGCAAAACCTACACGCTCTCCTCCCCCATGGC